>JAOZRP010000198.1 GCA_029940125.1 bacterium | reverse complement strand
ACTAATGCCGGCTGTGAACCGGCCGTAAAGGACTGGCCGAACATTCCGGACATTATATGGTAACTTCTTATAAAAGGATGGCATGATGATAAGCAAGGCAAGACAATGGAAAACGGCAGTATTGATGGCATTAATGATGTTTGCCTGTATCGCCATTTTGTTTGGCTGCAGCAAAAATCCGGCTCAGAAGAAAGCCGATCATCTTCAGCGGGCCCAGGATTATGTGAAGGCTGAAAAATACAAGGAAGCCCGGATTGAATATCTGAACGTGGTGCAGATTGATCCCAAGGATGCCAAGGCGCATTACCAGCTGGGTGAAGTCTACCTGAAATTGCAGGAGCCGAAACAGGCGGTGCGGGAATTTTACAACGCTGCCACCCTTGATCCCGAAATGACCGCGGCTCATCTGAAGCTGGCCGGATTTTTCCTCTTGGCCGGGAAGTACGATGAGTCCATGAAAAAGGTTCAGCTGGTGCTGGAGAAAGAACCTGACAATATCGAGGCTTTGATGATTTTAGGACACCTGCAGGTCCGTGACGGTGCTTATGACGAAGCGGAGAAAAATTACCTGCGGGCCTTGAAGCAGGATCCGAAAAGGCTGAATACCCATATTGTCCTGGGAAATTTTTATGGCCGGCAGAAGAAGTTTGATCAGGCTTTTGTGCATCTGCAAAAGGCCATTGCCATGGATCCGAAGAATGTTAACGCTTCGTTGTCCCTGGCCCGCATGTATGTAGCTGCCGGTCGCAAATCAGAGGCCCGGCAGCTGTACGAATCCCTGGTAGAAAAAAATCCCGCCAACAAGGGCCTGCGGCTGGTGCTGGTCAACTTTTACCTGTCGCAGCTGGGAGATGTTCAAAAAGCCGAAGCAACGCTGCGGAAGATGGTGGAAAAATTTCCCGGCGATGCCGACGCCATGCTCATGCTGGGTGATTTTTATGTGAAGACAGGGAAAAATGATCAGGCATTGTCAAGCTTTAAACAGGCGGTTAAAACGGATCCCAAATCGGAGTCGGCCAAGCTGAAGCTGGCGGAGCTGTATCTGGACCGCAAACAGGCGGACCTGGCTGAGCCATTGGTTAAACAGGTATTGGCTGCCAATGAGAAAAACTATTACGCCCGCTATCTGCGCGGCCGCTTATTGCTTGGTGGTCAGAAGATACAGGATGCCATAAGTGATTTCCGATACGTGGTGGAAAATCGTCCTAATTTTGCTCCGGTTCATTACTACCTGGGGCTGGCCATGTCCGCGGCCGGAAACCTGAATCAGGCGGTGCATGAACTGGAAAAGGCGAAAAAGCTGGCTCCCGGCAACTTGAATACCAGCTACCAGCTGGCCCGACTGGCCTACCTGCAGCGGCAGTTTGATGAAGCCTTGACCTTGATTAAGGAGGTAGTGGACGGTCAGCCTGACAACTACCGGGCCCTTGACCTGCAGGGGAAAATCCTGGTTGCCCGGCGGAACGGACCGGAAGCTTTGAAAGTGTATAACCGCATGATTGCCCTCCAGCCTGACAACCCCGGTGGCTACGCCCAGCGGGGCCTGCTGTATCGTCTGCAGAAAAAATATTCCCAGGCCCTGGTGGATTATGAAAAGGCGCTGTCACTGAATCCGCAGCTGAAAGATGTGGCGGCCGAAGTGGTTGCCGTTCACATGATCAACAAGCATCCCGACCAGGCTTTGGCCTTCTGCCGCACCCTGCTTGAGCGCGATCCCCGGGATGCCTTTGCCGACAACCTGATGGGAAGAATATACCTAAGCACCCAAAAACTTGAACTGGCGAAAAAATCTTTTGAAACCGCCATCGGCAAAAACCCCGAGCTCCTTTCTTCCTATGTTTATTTAGGCGGACTTTACCAGCGCCAGGGAAAACTTGCTGAGGCCGAAAAGAAGTATGAAGAGGTGATCGCGGTCAACCCGAAAGTGCTGTCCCCTTACATGCTGCTGGGAATCATCCGCGAGCAGGGCGGGCGTTATCAGGAAGCAATGAAAAGCTACGAGGACGCCCTGCAGGTCAATGCCGAGTTTGTGCCGGCGATGAACAACCTGGCGTGGCTGTATGCTGAACACGGCGGCAACATTGACCGGGCCTTGTCGCTGGCCGAGGATGCCAAGCGGCTGCGTCCCGATGACCCGCGGATAACTGATACTTTAGGGTGGATCTATTACAAGAAAAATATTTTTACCCGGGCGGCGGTCTACCTGCGGGAAGCGGCTGAAAAGCTGGGAGACAACCCGGTGGTCCATTACCATTTGGGCATGGCGCTAGCCAAAGGCGGCGACAAAGCCGCCGGCGCCCGGGCGCTGGAACATGCCCTTTCACTGTCTTCGACTTTTGATGGTGCCGAGGAAGCCAGGAAAATGTTGAAAGAGTTAAAACAAGCTTAAGTTAAATCGGTTGCCGTTGCCGGTATGAATTTCCTGCAGCAGCAGCTGGCGTAAGTTATAACTTTTTATAGGGGAAAAGGAGTGAGATGGAATGGATGTACAAAGTCAAGTGCAGGGCATGTTGGATAAACATGCAAAAGTGGAGCTGAACCCCTCCCGCAAATCATTGATCCAGGCAACGGTGGATAATCGTGAAGTCATCATTGCCGCCAACGGGGCGGTGGCCACCTGGACGCCGCCTGAATCAACTGGCCGCAGCCCCAAGGATACGGTGATTGTGAAACGGCCGGCGAGCCAGGACAATATCGATTGGGATTCTCCCAACAACATTCCCATCGATGAAGAAACCTTTGACATGCTTTTAGCCGACGCGCTGGCTACTTTTTCCAGGAAGGAGCGTCTCTACGTGACTGACCGGGTGATCGGTGCTGACGCCGCCTATGCCCTGCCCACCAGGACCATTACAGACTTCTCCCTGGTTGCCCTTTTTACCGACAACATGTTCAGAGAGGTTCCCGAAAATATTGAAAACAGCGTTTTTGCCCGGCGTGGTTTTACCCTGCTGGTGCTGCCTTACGACAAGCTTGAGCGCCAGCGTTATGACGGGCGGTTGAGGAAAATGCCCGATGGACTGACCAGCAACATGGCGGTGGCCATGGATATGGATCGTTCCATCGGCATCGTTTATGGTTCCGCCTACTGCGGCAGTGTCAAGAAGCTGATGTTTACGGTGATGAATTACTATCTGCCGGCGGAGAACATTCTGCCTCTCCACTGCTCGGCCAATGAAGGTCCTGATGGTGATGTTGCCCTGCTGCTGGGCTTGTCGGGCACAGGAAAAACGACCCTTTCTGCTGACCCGGAAAGGGCATTGCTTGGCGATGATGAACATGGATGGAGCGACCGGGGCATTGCCAACTTTGAAAACGGCTGTTATGCCAAGCTGATCAATCTTGATCCACAGAAGGAGCCGGACATCTATGATGCGATCATGCATGAAGCTCCGTACCTGGAGCATGGTTCCATCGTCGAAAACGCCATGATTTACCCCACGGGGCATTTTGATTTTGACGATGATCGGATTACCCCCAATTCCCGTGGTTCCTACCTGCTTTCCTGCTTGAAGAATATCAAGAAGTCTTCGGTTGGCGGTCATCCGACCACCATCCTTTTCCTGACTGCCGATGCCAACGGCGTTCTGCCTCCCATCGCCAGGTTGACGCCGTTCCAGGCCATGATCTGGTTCCTGATGGGCTATACCAGCAAGCTGGCTGGGACGGAAACCGGCATTGTTGAACCGGTTACCACTTTTTCCCGCTTCTTTGGAGAGCCGTTTATGCCCCGCAACCCAGATGTGTATGCCAGTATGCTGGGTGAGCGGATGAAAGCCCACGGTACGGAAGTGTATCTGGTAAATACCGGTTGGAGCGGCGGACCCTATGGTGTCGGCGAGCGCATGGATATCGACGTTACCAGGAGTTTGGTACGGGCGGCGCTGAACGGCGAATTGAAAAAAGTTGATTACCGCGAGGACAACCTGTTTCACATTCAGGTGCCCCAAAGTTGTCCCGGGGTGCCGGCTGAAATCCTGAATCCTCGGGATACCTGGCCTGACAAGCAGGCTTTTGATCAGCGGGCTGCCAAACTGGCGAAGGAATTTGCCGCCCATTTTGACAAGGCCTACGGTCAGAAGAATATTGCTCCGGAAGTGGTTAGTCAGTGCCCGGGGAAATAAAGGGCATCTTAATGTTGTTGCTTCGATAGATGCTGGTAAAATAATAGGCGGGTCCGTGGGGACCCGCCTTTTTTCATGCTTTTTGTTTTTTGCGCTGATACCAGATGTAGACGCCGGTGATAATGATAATTGCCGGCAGCAGGTAGTAGAATGACTGGTGGGAATATCGTTTAATCAGTTCCTGGTTGTTGCCGACCAGGTAGCCAATAATAGCCAGAATGACAATCCAGATGCCGGCTCCCAGGCCGGTATAAAGAATGAAGGGCGTGATCGGCATGCGGGCCAGCCCGGCCGGAAATGAGATGTACTGGCGGACACCCGGGATCAGCCGGCCGACGAAGGTGCTGAAATTGCCGTGGCGGCGGAATAATTGTTCCACCCGGTTGAATTTTGTTTCATTCAGGCCGAAATAGTGGCCGAACCTGAGAATGGCCGGCCGCCCGAATTTTACTGCCAGCCAGTAGTTGAAGAGCGCGCCCAGAATGCTGCCGAAAATGCCGGCGGCCACCACCAGATACATATTCATCCGTCCAAGGCTGGCAAGGTAGCCGGCCGGTGGAATGACCACTTCACTGGGAAAGGGAAAAAAGGAACTTTCCAGAAACATCATGATGACAATGCCGCTGTATCCCAGCTTGCCGACAATGGCGATAATGGTGGTTACCACTGAGGTCAATATTTTATGCATGAATGTACTTTCAATCTAACGCGGGCTTAACGCCCGCAACCAAAATCAGGGTATCAGGATGTTCCGGCATGGCTCTCGCTCATTCTCGCGGCACATCGTGTGCCGCTCCGAGGCGTCCGCCGCGAATCACATCGTGTGATTCGTTCGGCAGCCAATACCGCTATGAGCCAAGCCCGAACATCCTGAATGTATTCCCGACAATTTC
>JAOZRP010000541.1 GCA_029940125.1 bacterium | reverse complement strand
TACTTTTTCGCGTTCAGCCGCATCTGGCTGGCCATTTCCTTCATCTCGACCAGGGTTTCCTTCATCTTGGCGTAGCCATACCAGGTGGTGTAGTCCGGCATCTGATGGAAGGCCGCCTGGTAGGTCTTCATGCGAAAGTCCATGAACATTTCATACAGCTTTTCTTCAATCGGCGTTTTGACCTCGTAAAAGGTCAGCAGGTCGGGATAAGGGAAGGTGGCCTGGTTGGTTTCCTTCTTGATCGTTCCATCTTTATAAAGATCGGCAACGATATTGATGGCTTCGGCAAAGATTTTATCTGAAGCTTTGATCATCAGGTCGGCATTTTTCAGATTCTCTTTAGCAAAGGTAGCCGAATGGCACTGCTGACAGATTGATTCCATCTGCGCCCGTTCCTTGTCCCAGCTTTCCTTGTCCAATCGGGCCAGGTTGGCGGCCTTGACCACATCAAGCCGCGCCGTCGGCTTGCCGTCTTTATCCAGAACGCCGAGAGCCTGGAGGATCGTCACCCGGTAGCCCATCCATTCCTTATCGGCTTCCGGCAGTCTCAGGGCCAGAAACCCCCAGGAACTCATCACCCGGTGATCACCCTTGGCCATGTGGCAGTCCTGGCAGGTGGGCCCTCGGTGGGCCTGACGATCGGTATTGTAGGCCGCGCCATGCTTGGAATGAGACCACATCTCCCACTGGGCGTGGTCAAAGCCGGTGTGACAGCTGTTGCAGGCTTCCGGCTGCAGGGCTTCCGCCTTGGAAAAGGCGTGGCGGGTATGGCAGTTCTGGCAGTCCATCCCGTACTTGTAATACTTACGGACTTCATTATCCCTCGCCGCATCATCGGTAACTCCCATGTTGTGACAACCATTACATCCCTTTTGCCCGGCAATAAAAGCCTGAGGCTGCTGGTGGGCAAAATCGGGAAAAGCGGTAATCGGCAGCAGGCCCAGGGCGTGTTTGCCGCTCATGTACTGCTTCGCCTGTTTCGAGTGGCAGCGCTTGCAGGTTTTAATGGTCGGCAGCTTGGCCTTGTCAGCATCAGTGGCGCTCATATGATTTTTGCCATGGCATGATTTGCAGGTAAGCCTTTTGGCCATGGCACCCCGGTTGAAATCCTTGACAATGCCCGGATTCAGCTTCAGATGACAGTCCTCACAGGCCGACGGCTTGGCCCAGGTGGAAGACAGCAGCAAACCAAAAAACAGCACCGGCAGGACCATCACCGTCAAAAGAAATTTTCTTGAGCTTTTCATTCCATCCTCCATCCATCAAGAAGTTGCAACATCACTACCCAAATTAAGCGATCAGCCGCCAGCTGTCAGCAAAACATTGAAAAAAGCTTGTCAAGCGGAAAGCCAAGGCGGGCTTGACGCCCGCAACCCAAATCAGGGTATCAGGATGTTCCGGCA
>JAOZRP010000197.1 GCA_029940125.1 bacterium | reverse complement strand
AATAGTATGTAATCATTAAACCAAGGCGGGCTTGGCGCCCGCAACCCAAATCAGGATATCAGGATGTTCCGGCATGGCTCTCGCTCATTCTCGCGGCACATCGTGTGATTCGTTCGGCGGCCAATACCGCTACGAGCCAAGCCCGAACATCCTTTCAAGGGGGTACTGAAAAGAGTGACAGCCTTTCAGGGATAAGGCACTAATAGCTTGATTTAGGCCTAAGTTATTTGTGACCAGAAGCCGGCAGGGCATCAAGCAGTTTCCCCGCATTATTCAGTTGAAAACCAACAAGATCAATATCTGAGATAAAGTCAATATATGTTGCCGCCTCAATATCATGACCCTGAAAGAAATCGTTCCTTAAATCGGCGGTAACGATCTTCTCGTGTTTCCCGATGCTGAAATACCTGCTTTCCTCGATAATTTCTCCCTTGTCGTTTCTGGCATATAATTTAACCGTGGCAGTTTCATCTCCAGGATTAATCAGGGCAATACCCGTCCATCCCTCATCCTTAATTTTAGGAAATATTCCCTTGCTGGTAGCGATGTCAACCCCGGTATAGCCGGCAAGCAGCGACTGGTCCTTGGTACCGAACAACTCAAAACCAGTAATGCCTTCATCCGCGTCTATCTGCACCCAGGCGGTTCCCTCCGGCAATCCCAGGTTAGCCACTAACCCTACATATTTCCCGCTACTGGAATTGAAATTTTCACTATCGTTAATCACGGCCAAGGATTCACCTTCTTTATTATATGCTGTTATGGTCAGGTGATCCAACATGGAGGAAGGATTATACGCAACAATACCTGTCCACCAAACGGCGTCGCTGGCAACATGGGGATAATAGATGGTCGTGGTTAAGCGATCGGTAATGGAAATCCCGCTCAGGTAGTGGGCCGTGGCTGCGTTCATACTGCCAAACAATTCCAGGCCAATAACACCATCTGCACCTGCAATAACCGCAGAGTTGACTTCCGGATGGCATTTCCCATCATCAAACAAGTTGCGGATAGTAAAGACCTTATGTTCTTTGGCCTTTAAAACAACGGATTTTCTCACCCCGTTGTCGAAAGTAATGGCAAGATATCTTGATTCATCGGCAGTATTAAGCAGCGCGATACCCGTCCACCACTCCTCGCTTGAGGCTATGTGAGAAATATAGGCAATCCCCGTGCTTACGGCTTTGGCCTTGACGGCCGGAACGGCAACCCGGTATTGAGCCTCAGCATTGGCAAACTTGGTATACCCAATAACCTGGCTCGATGAACTGCCCAGGGTCATATACGCTATTTCGGCATGATTGGTAAATTCACGGGCAATATCTATTTCCAGGCGTCCATGGGGACTCAAAGTCACCGCCTTGACAGGAAGGTAAATTCTTGTGCCCTGCGAATCATAGGCCTTCAATTCCCCGTGTACTTCCTCGCTGGTAGGATTGATCATGGCAATTTCGGTTTCCCAGGGAGATTCACTGGCAATATGCGGGTAATAAAGCTTGTATTCCGTACCATGCCCTCCTCCGCCGGCACTGCCACCGCCTGAACCGGAACCGGAAGAGTCTTCCGATTCAAAGCTGAAAATATTAATGGCTGCCTCCATATGCGGATTTATTGCGGTTCTGGTTCCTGACGCCAAGGCTATCCGTACAATTTCATCAGAATACTGCCCCTCGGTACACGGATTAACAGCAAACAAATTTGCGCCATCCGCCGCAAGAGCCAACGTCTTTGTGTCGGTAAACACGCAGGAAACGTCACTCAGAAGATCCGCAAAGCCACCGTGTGAATCCGTGATGGAGCTGTCTGCTCCCAAGGCAAGCCATGAAAGACTGTCAGGGGAAGAATCCACGGAATTGTAATATGACCGCGAACCATCCGCTGAAAAAATAATATCCTGGATGCCGGCATTGCCACTGACCATGCTATCAACTTGCTTCAACTCTCCCTGGTCAGTAATTTCAAAGGAAGTAATGGTTGACCACCCGGCAACCAGTACGGTTTTCCCGTCGGGAGCAATGACAACCTGCTGCGGGAAATAGTCCAAAAGAACCGTCTTTTCGCCAGTCAATCCCGCTTCTGGATCAAAAACGCCATAGATTACTTGCTGCCCCCAGGGATCACACATAATCAAAATATTGTTGGCGGAAACAGCCACCGAAGAAATGTAGCTTATATTCTCCTGCAAGTTAAACGTCCCGGTATGAGTGAAGGTTTCCAAATTGAAAGCAGCCCATTGCAAGCCCAGTTCATCACAAAGAATGGCATATCTTCCATCGGGAGTAACCTGTATGATAGCCGGCCAAAAATCAGCAAATGGAATAGTCCTGGCAATTCTTGGACTGACTGGATCAGATATGTCCACCAACGACAAGGGAGCATCGCCGATACTGGCGAGCAGATAACTTCCATCAGGGGTCACGGCCATGCCATGCCCCAGATAATTAGAAAACAAGCCGCCGGTCCGGGTAATGGCATCACCTTCAATTTTGAGGGTTTTTATTGCATTTTCATTCGTTACCAGCAGCCATTGTTCCGCAAAGGCAATTCCATGGAAGCAAAGAAAGAACAGCAACATGGAGCAAAAAAATTTTTTCATGGTATACAGCCTCATTTTTCCAGAAACCAAAATACGTACTGCCTGTGATCAGGAACCACAAGCAGTACGTTTTTTTAAATCATAAAGTAGGGGTGTTGATCGCCTTTGCTTTAAGGATTAAATTCCTTGATGGTTACATTATAAATGGTCGGTGTTCCCTGGGCAATCAGATTTAACAAATGCGACATTTTATCTGAAGCATGATCGATAATAATGTCAATAACTTCAATATCATCCTGCAAATCAGCGCCGTGGAAAGAAAAGTCATTACTCCAGCCAAAGAACTTTCGATCAAATACCATCGCCAGGATATCATCCCGGTTGTTATCGTTTTGCCAGGCAGCCCTGGCGGAAGCGATGATCCTGATAAGAATTTTTTCCGAGTCAGCCGCGGACAGATTAAAAAGAAAACTTTTTCTCTTGTTAAAAAGATTGCTCCCCATTTGTTCAGTTTGAACATATCGCAATATATTGCCACAGGGATCAGCAAAGGAAATCTTCACTGATGACAGGAAAGGGCTTCCGTCAACATAAGCATTGATCTCATGCCATCCAGCGGCAAGATCATACGATTTTACGAAACTGGTGGTATAACCCCTGGTTTTATCACCATTGAGATCATCGTGGTCCCAAACCGGATTATCTCCATCAACGACCAAAACAAGGTTGTCATCGTTGCGATCCGCTTTTCGGGTCGCATGTAAAGCACTGCCAACCCCTGTCACACAAACCCGGCCATCCTTGGGAACATAAAATCTCAATGTTTTCCACAAATATCGTTCCCCATCAGGGGCCGTTTCACCAAGGTCATAAGTAACAATAGTATTCTGTTTCGTATAGGAACCGAGCTTGACCATATCAAACTGCCTAATACTTGACCCGTCAGACAACTGCACGGAAAGGGTATGACGTCCCGCATGAAGAAGCTGGGGATCAGTAGAAATAATCTGGTCAATAGACGGGTCGGCAAGGTAGTCGGCTGCGCTGATTCCACCGATATCGTTGCCATCAATCTGCAGGTTGATGAAGCCATTATTGTCCAAATTACTCACGAAAGTAAACTTTAGCAGCTGATCTTTATCAAGGCTGAACTGGTAATCCATACTGCCACCAGGCGTCGGCAGGCAAGCAGCGCCACGAATCGGGCAAATATCGATTGCCGGCTGTTCAGCAACAATCTGAAGGGAGTGAACCGTCGGCATTTGATTGGCGTAGATGCGTAAAACGTTGCTGCCGGCAGGCAGTGATTTTTTTGATATCTCAATAATTTTTATGGCTCCGTTCGCTTCATCATCGGGGCTCACAAGACTGGCTACGCCATTATTCCAACCAAAGGCTTCACCATTCAGCTCCAGGCCAATATTGTCTCCTTGATGGGTGGAAACAACAAGAGATATCTTTACATCCTGGGTCGCGTATGTATTGAAAGCAACACTTTTCCACAAATAATTATCTCCACCGGGAGCTTTTTCCTGGGGATTGACAAGCAAAAGCTCTTCCGGATCATCGAGATATTCATCCGTGCCAGTCTTAGCATTAACAACCACTTCCTCCGAAAAATCACTTTCATTCATACTCTTGTCAAAAGCTTTCAAAGCGATGTAATAGTCAGCTTGATCGTCGGCTATATTCAATTGATATTCATTTACCAAGCCAACGCTATATATTGTATCATAATCATGGCTCGCCCGCCCGACAAATATTTTGTATCCCGCCAGATCACCTTCACTATTGGGATTCCATGACAAAATGATGGTTCTGGCAGAAGCCGCATGGGCAGCGCACAAGGCCACAAACAAAACATAAACAAAAACAATAATGATTTTTCGATATTTCATCTCGTGCTCTCCGATTACGGTTTTTCACGGATTTTGTCTTTCTTCTCATAGTTTAATCAGCAAGATTGATACCAATTACAAAAATCTAATTTTTTCAAATAAACCCTGTGAAAACAATGGGTTGCTATGACAATGACCGATTCTCAAAGGAACTGTACATGACATAAATGGAAATCATAAAAACTTTGATTACGTTTACGTAATATATGTCGACAACTCGAAGAAAGAAATGAGGATGGACGGTGAACGCATGGAATGAAAATGAAAATTGGGGAATTAAAATAAATGATTTTAAAGAGTTAGGCGGTGGAGGGAAAAGTTTTTGAGGGCAAGCGAAAAAAACAGGTACTGTTTTTCAAGGTTTTTTTGCATGGCTTTCCTGAAAAAGCAGGGGACCTCACCTCGAAAACCCCTTTAAATATCAAACAATGGTAAATCTATGTACAGTCGATAACCTACTTTGTAGTTTTTTTACTACAATCCCCAAACTTACCCGTTGCCTTTCTTCCTTGTTAGGCATGCCTCTTGTTTGACGGCCAACAATTTTTTAAGAATATTTATGCTATAGATTTTCGCGCATACCAGCGATTATAGCTTTAAGGACGGTTTT
>JAOZRP010000540.1 GCA_029940125.1 bacterium | reverse complement strand
CGAGAATGAGCGAGAGCCATGCCGGAACATCCTGATTCCTGATTTGGGTTGCGGGCGTTAAGCCCGCCTTGGGGAAATTTAAGCGATCAGCGGTCAGCCAGCAGCATTCAGCCGTACATCTTCAGGCTTCACACCCAGACACTGTTGCGAGGCCAGCAGCGCCGCGCCATATGCCACGACCATCTGCGGATCTTCCGGCACCTGAACCGGCACCTCCAACAGTTCCTCCACCAGTTTGCGGACGCAGGGATTTCTGGCCACCCCGCCAACGAAACCGATGGTCGCCCCGGCCAGGGGAAAGCGCTTCAACATGCCGACCGCCCGGCTGGCAATGGAGCGGTGCAGGCCCAGGGCAATATCCAGACGATTTTCACCCCGACCCACCATCGACGTTACTTCCGATTCGGCAAACACGGCACACATGCTGTTGATCTGCAGCTGCTTTTTCGCCTTCAGGGCTTCCTGGCCAAACCGGTCGAGAGGGAAGCCCAGGGACATGGCCGTCAATTCCAGGAATTTGCCGGTGCCGGCGGCGCAGCGGTCATTCATCTCAAACTTCTTTACCCGACCGTCCGAACGCAGGGCAATCACCTTCGAATCCTGACCGCCAATGTCCAGGATCAGGTCAACCTCGGGAAGCAGGGCCCGGCAGCCGGCGGCCACGGCTTTAATCTCGGTTACCGTCCGCCTGGAACCGCGGTCGGCCGCAAAAAGATGGCGGCCGTAGCCGGTAGCCAGCAGGCAGTCGCCAGCGCCTTCCGGCAGCAGGCTCTCGGCCTGCTTTACCGGTTCAAAACCAGTTTCCGTCTGACGGCTGAGCACCAGCCGGCCATCCTCAACCACTACCACTTCAATGGTCCGGGAACCCAGATCAATACCAATACAACGCATAATCTTCCTACAGCTTGACTGTTTTAACTTGGGAATCGATGCCTCCGGGGCAGGCTGTCAGTTGCCACTTCAACTTCCAGCGCGATCATTTTTAGTGCCTTACAGGTTATTTTCTGGTTTGAAAAACAAGAAAATATTCTGATAAGAGCACTTATTTGCGGGCCGAAAGACCCATTTTGGTTGCGGGATTTGTCCCCGCATTAGATATCTCAATTTTCTGTGAAAAAATTGAACGGGGTGTTCCGGCATGGCTCCCGCTCATTCTCGCCGGCCGTCCATGGCCGGCTTGTGAGACGTCCGCCGCGAATCACCGTCCTGGTGATTCGTCCGGCGGCCAAACCCGCTATGAGCCAAGCCCAAACACCCTGAACCGGGCAGAAAATTGAATCAATTTTTTCATGATCGCCGAAAGCGTTCAGCTGGAAAGCAAAGTTTTCAGCTACACACTAGCTGATAATTTCAATGAAGGCCTCTATCCTGGTCTGCAGCTGTCCCACATCCTCCTGGCTGTAGTCGGTTT
>JAOZRP010000196.1 GCA_029940125.1 bacterium | reverse complement strand
TGAAAAGATGCCGCAGAAATCAACCTTTTTCTACCCGAAGCTTTTAACCGGGCTTATTCTCTATCTTTTTGACGACTAATGAGGGAACAAAGCCCGCCTTGGCTTTTAGTGCCTTATCCCTGAAAGGCTGTCAAAAAAACAAGAAATTGTCGGGGATACTTAAGGATGTTCGGGCTTGGCTCATAGCGGTATTGGCCGCCGAACGAATCACCACGACGGTGATTCGCGGCACACACCTCGGAGCGGCACACGATGTGCCGCGAGAATGAGCGAGAGCCATGCCGGAACAGCCTGATACCCTGATTTGGGTTGCGGGCGTCAAGCCCGCCTTGGTTTAATGATTACATACTATTAACCATTACAAGTTTTCACCCTTTGGGTGTTGGCTTCATGAATGTAACGCCTTGATTTTTCAAGGCTAAACGCTAATGGCTAACAGCTAATCGCCCAACTTAGGATTCTGATAACAATGTAAGTGGCACCCGGACCACCACCCGGCATCCCCGTCCATCCTGATCACTAATCGACATTTTTCCTTTCAGCTTTCGCACCGCCGCCCGGACCAAGGCCAATCCTAAGCCCAAACGCCCGGGACAGCAACTATTGCTGGCCTGGACAAAAGGCTCCAGAACCATTTTGCGTTCGGCTACCGGAATCCCCGGCCCCGAATCACGGCATTCAACTTCCACCACATTCTTTCCAACCATACGACAATAACAAACAGCTACCCCCTGAGGGACGTAAAAAAGGCAGTTTTCGATAATATTCCAGCATATTTCCCAAAAAAAATCCGGATCCAGGGATAAAACAGACGGCAATGAATTATCCAAATGAAAATCTACCTTTAAATTTTGATTCTGATTCTTCCCCAACACCTCTTGCTGAAGTTGATTAAAAAAATCCTGGGATTTGAATCCGGCATCCGGTACCGGCACTCGACTGCCAGCCTCCATCTCGGCCAGCCGCACCACGCGGGATACTTCTTCCATGAAATCCCGGCATATTTCCCGGATGTGCTCCGCCAACTCCCTGGCATCCTGACTCAAACCACCAGCCATTCCCAGATTGGTGGCATCACTATAGATATTGTTGACAATAAACCTGGACTTTTCAAAAGCCAATTTCAGGGTTGACGTCTTTTGCTGATAAATATGCTCGGCAATCTTACGGGTTTTATCCACCACCTGATTTTCCTGTTCAAGCCTTTTCAGCAACTGACGATTGACTTGTTCCAACTCCTCCACCGCCTGCCGCTGTTCCTGATTTACCCGATAGACTTCCAAAGCATCATTGATGCCGGCCTTCAAATCTTCTTCCAATCTCCAGGGTTTGGTAATATAACGATACACCGATCCTTCATTCACCGCGGCCAGCACCGTATTGGTTTGGGCATAGCCGGAAAGCACCATCCTGATGGTCTCAGGATGCCGTTTTCTCACCTCCCGCAGTAATTCCAGACCATTCATTTCCGGCATCCGCATGTCGGTGACGATGACCTGGACCGGCTGGGAAGCCATGATTTCCAACGCTTCCGCTCCACTCAAGGCAAAAAGACAGCTATACGGTTCGCCAATAAGCCCTCTTTTAATGGACTTCAGCACCCGGCTTTCATCATCCACAAAAAGAATGGTCGCTTTTTCGTTATCCACTCCCGCCCCCATTTTACCACCTTTGTTTCACACCAATACCACTCTGGACCGCCGCCGATGTCATTTGATTCACGACAAAAATATCATACGTCTCACATAGCCGGAGTTTTCAAACATCTTCATCAATAATAATTGCCCCGTCATCATCCCGTTCCACGGACGTAATGCCTGGATATATACGCTCGCAACGCTGCAGACAACGTTTTTTTTCATCCAGTTCGTTCTGCAGTTCCCGGTTCTTCCGGCGCATCTGAACCATTTCCAAAGCCCTGATTACCGTCCAGTACAGATCATCGTTATTCCATGGTTTGCAAATGAATTTGTAAACGCCAATATCATTGATGGCCCGCACGGCTGTTTGGATATCGGTATCTCCGGTTAAAATAATTTTAACGATGTCGGGATGGTTCGCGTTAATCCAGGCCAGAAGTTCCAAACCGGTCATCCCGGGCATCCGCTGGTCTGAAATAACCAGCTTTATCTCTTCTTCAGACACCACCTTCATCGCCTCGAAAGGATCCTGCACGCAAATCAGGTCAACAATGTGCGAACGTTTAAACACCCTTTTTATCGCGCGCAATACCGCTTCTTCATCATCAACCAATAAAATTTTCATCGCCGTTGAATCCATGGCTCCCTCCACGCCTTTCCGCGTCAGATCAAGACTGTAGTTGCCGCTGTACATCCTCGTACATGGCCACCGACACCCCAGCTTTTTTCATCACCTCGGAATCCAGCTCAGCCACCAGACTAACATCGAGGACCGCCAAAGAAAGATGACTGACCACCCCGATCAGGCTGACAAACTCCTGATTGGTCACCAATTCCGACAGGGGATTATGATGATACAAGGTTGCTTCAATAATTGGATGAGGCAGATTCCACCAACCCAGCAGATAGGCTCCCAACTGAGCGTGAGTCACCCCCATAATCTCTTCTTCGGCCGCCAGCAGTCCCAAACCCGGCTGCTGCCGGCAGCGGTTGATAATTTCCCTGAACTGCTCAGGAAAATAACGCAACAGCACCAAAATGCCCACATCGTACAAAAGCCCGGTTGAACCTGCGGTTTCATCAACTTTTTCATCGTGGATCCGTTCATAGAGTTTATGCACCAACCCGTTGCTGCGCACAAAATGTTCCCATAATGATTCGATGCTGTAAAAGCCCATGGCTTTACAATCCAATGCCTTAAGAACGGAACAGCCAAGAACAATGTCCTTCAAATTCATCAACCCGATAAAAACCGCCGCCCGTTTAAGAGAGGCGGTGGCATTGCGAAAATAAGCCGAGTTGGCAACCTGCAGCACCTTGGCGGTCATGGCCGGATCCTTTTCCACCATGGCAACAATCTTGTCAAAATCTGCATCCCGCTCAATCAGACGCATTATTTCATGGTAGGTAGCCGGTAATGTGGGCAATTCATCAATAGTATTCATCACTTCAAGCAAACGCTGTTCCCGGAGGGCCTCCCTGATCTCCAGCAATTGAGCAATAAGCAGTTTCAGCTTCCGATTATCCCATGGCTTGGCCACATACATCTTTGCGGAGCCATCAATCAAGGCCTTGTAAACCGTGTCTTCCTGGGTATAGCCGCTCAAGATCAACCGGACAACCTGGGGATAATCCTTTTTCACCCGGCTGAGGAATTGGTAACCGTCCATCTGGGGCATGCGCATATCACTGACCACCAGGTCTATATCCTTGGCTTTCAAAGCCGCCAATCCCTTGGCTCCGCTATCGGCAAAATAAAGCTGGTAGCCACTGTCCAGAAAGGCCCGTTTCAGCGATCTGAGGATACTCTTTTCATCATCAACGAAAAGAATGGCCTGCTTCCTTTCCATGGGATTCCTCCTGAATAAATACCTGACAAACACTCCCTATTATTTTGCCCCCCGCCACCAGTTCAAACGACCTGACAACGGGGCAGTTGTATCGTAAATTCCGTTCCTTGACCATATTCGCTATCAACGATCAATTCACCCTGGTGCTTGTTAACAATGATATCGTAAGAAATGTTCAGCCCCAAACCGGTTCCACGACCGGGAGGTTTGGTAGTAAAGAAAGGTTCAAAGATTTTGTTGAGATGCTCCGGTTTGATTCCGGGACCATCATCTTTGATCCGGCACCAAACACATTCTCTTGTCGCCCCGGTTTCGATCTCAATGACACCAAACCCCTGCCGTTCCTGCTCTTTGATTGCTTGGGCGGCGTTGACGATAATATTAAGGATCACCTGATTGATCTGCCCCACATGACAATACACCTCGGGCAATTTGGGATCAAGAACGGTACGGACCTCCGCATCATACTTATATTCATTCCGAGCCACCACCAACGTCGTATCAATCGCTTTATTCAAACAATATAAGGATGTCTCATCCCGCTGGTCCACCCGGGAAAATTCCCGTAGTTTAGTGACAATGCTGGTAATCCGCTCAAAACCATCTTCAGATTCGGCAAAAAGCTCATCCAGGTCTTCCAGGATAAAATCCAGCTGCAGGGATTCTTCCAATTTTGCCAAGGCTTCCCGTTCGGCCACGGGAACTCCGTCAACTCCAACCAGACGACCATGAAAATCGCGATATTTTTCAATCAAACTCCTAAACTTGAGAATATAATCCTTCATGCTATGGAAGTTGCTGAAAACAAAGCCAACCGGGGTGTTCAGTTCATGGGCGATGCCGGCCGCCAGGTTGCCAATGGAGGCCAGTTTCTCCTGCTGTACCATTTGTGACTGGGACTGCTGCAGCTTTTTGATGGTTTCCTGCAATTCACGGTTGGTTTTCACCAAAGCGGCGCTGCGTTCGGCCACCAGATGCTCAAGATTTTCTTTTTGCTGATGCAGGTATTCCTCGGCCCTGATTTTTTCTCGGATTTTCCTGGCCCGGGAGATAGCAACGCGCAAAATATCAGTAATAGCGTCAAAATCCAAAATGGGCTTTTCAATAAAATTCCAGGCCCCAACCCGCATGGCCCGCACCACATCCGCGACTTTATCGGTGCCTGAAATGGCAATCAACGGCAAATCCGGCCAGCGCTCATGAAAACGTTCAATCAGTTCGAAACCACTGACCTCCGGCATATAAAGGTCCACCAACACCACGTCAGGCAATGCCTCCTCTATCTTAGCTTCGGCATTGAGCGCGTGATGACATTCACACAGCTTGAAACCGGCCGGCTGCAAAAAGCGCTTGAATAAAGCGGTAATTCCCGGGTCGTCATCAATGGCCATAACGGTAGCAACACTCATGTTCTTCCCCCCATGGTCGCGAAAATCCGCACCTCCTGATCGCCATCCGAAGATTAGCGTTCCGAATAAACAGGTTTTAGAACCTAAATCAAGCTATTAGCTTTTAGCAGTTAGCTATTAGTGCCTTATCCCTGAAAGGCTGTCACTCTTTTCAGTACCCCCTTGAG
>JAOZRP010000195.1 GCA_029940125.1 bacterium | reverse complement strand
GCAACCGGTGCTGTTTTCAGCGCTTTTGGCGCTCGCTTGCCTGTTTTTCCAGCGGCTCATTTCGCTAAAGTTGCCAAACTCGCCCTTTCAGGGCTCAAACAAGGCAACTTTTACGCTTCAATCGTCGGGAAAAACTTTGGGCAGCTCACGATGTCGCGCCGAAAAACAGTCCCGGTTGCCGACTTCGAAACAGCGCAAAAAACATGCCGGACACCACTGGTCGTTTATTACCCGGCAGAAACTGTTTGTCGTGGATCTCGCGTTGGGGGCTAAAGCGTTTTTACCATGGCAATTTCGTCACAGTTAGGGAACTTGACGCACTGCAGGCAATCCTTCCATATTTTGTGGGGCAGGGAGCTTTTGTCAACCGTTCGATAGCCAAGTTTGGTAAAAAACTCCACTTGATAGGTGAGGGTAAAGGTTTTCCGCAGCCCCAGCCGTTCGGCCTCCGCTTCACAGTGTTCGACCAGCTCCCTGCCAACGCCATGCTTGGTGTATTCAGGCATGACGGCCAGGGAGCGGACTTCTCCCAAATCCTCCCAGCATACGTGAAGGGCCGAAGTGCCGATAATTTCCTTTCCCTCCGTGTAAACAACAAAATCCCTGATATTTTCATAAAGGTCACTGAGGGATCGGGGCAGGAGCAGCCCCTGGTGAGCATAATATTCAAGGATTTTCTGAATATGGGGGATGTCCCTGGTGGTCGCGTATCCTAACATTATCCACACTCCGTGGTCATTCGACCATTGCCTGATTTCCATGACTTCCATCTTGGAACCGGCATTCTCGATGGTTTCAGCTGCCGGTTTTCTGCGGTCAGCTTACCCGGCTGCATGTGTTTTCTGGGGAACGGATGGTTGAAAACATCCTGTTTATGCAAATGAACCTCGTCTTTATTTCCCGGTTGCTGCTGCCTGCCGGCGGGTTTTGTTCTTCGCTGCCTGTTGAATGAGTTCCCGGGCGTGTTCCCGGCTGATGTCGCTGATTTTTTCACCGGCTCCCATCCTGGCCAGTTCATTGATCCTGGTTTCGGTGTCTTTTTCGTCCAGCTGCTGAACCACGATAGCGGGATGGTTGTCATCCAGTTGTTTTTGAATGGTCAGGTGGTGGTCGGCCCAGGCGGCAACCTGGGGCAGATGGGTGATGGCGAGAACCTGGTGGTTTTGGGCGATGCTGGCCAGCTTGTGGCCGACGGCATCAGCGGCGGCGCCGCCGATGCCGGTGTCGGCTTCGTCAAAAATAAGCGTGGGAATTGTATCCCTGGCCGCCGTTGCGGTTTTCAAAGCCAGCATGAAGCGGGACAGCTCCCCGCCGGAAATAACCTGGTGCAGGGGGGCTGGTTTTTCTCCGGGATTGGTACTGATCAGGAAAGTAACGTTGTCTTTTCCTCTTGCCTGACATTCCTGTTCCTCAATGGCTACCCGGAAACAGGCCTGCTTGAGCTTTAAATCGCTTAAATGAGTGCTGACCGCCTGCTCCAGCCTGTTTGCCTGCTGTTTACGAGCGGCTGACAGCTCCGCTGCCAGGGATTCCATCTCTTCCTGCTTTTTGCGGCAGAGTGTTTCCAGCTCCCGCAGTTTTACTTCGTGGTTCTGCCAGCTTTCCAACTGCTGCTCAAGCTCGTCTTTCAAGGTGAAAAGCTCGTTGTAGGAGCAGTTGAATTTTCTTTTAAGCTGCTCGATTTCCGCCAGCCTGAGGTTGTTTTCTTCAATGACTTGCGGATCTATGTCAATGGCATCCAGGTAGCTGCTCACCGTTTCGCGCAGATCCTGAAAGATTTCCAGAGCCGGGATGAGCTGCTGGTTTGTGCCGTTGAAGCTGTTGTCCAGATCATGGAGCCTGGCCATGAGATCCTGCAGTTGGTAGCAGCTGTCGATGATTGACTGGTCCCCGGAATAGAGGAGCTGTTCTGCTTTATAACTCAGTTCCAGCAATTTTTCCCGCTGCCGGTAGCGCTGCTGCCGGGCCAGGAGCTCGTCTTCTTCCCCGATTGACAAATGGGATTGTTCGAGGATGTTCAACTGGTGGTTCAGGTAGTCAATTTCACGGCCGGCTTCCTGCTCTTTGAGTTTCCACTCCTGCAGCTGCTGTCTCGCTGCCATCAGATTGGTGTAAGCCTGTTCATATTTTTTCCGCAGGGGTCCCAGATTTCCGTAGGTATCCAGAAAATCAAGGTGTTTCTTTGGCTGGAGAAGGGATTGTTGGTGATGCTGGCTGGCGATTTCCACCAGTTGGTTTCCCATCGTGGCCAGAAGATTGTTGGTGGCTGGTTGATCATTGATGAAAACCCGATTTTGCAGCCGGTTGTTGTTCAGGGAAATAATCCGTTTCAACAGCAGTTCATCGCCGTCAAAGAGAAAACCATGTTCTTCCAACTGCCGGCGTAGACCGACGGCATCAGCCAGCGAGAAAGAAGCGCAGATACTGATTTTTTTTTCTTGATCAGCGAATATTTCCCGGCCGGGTTTGTCCCCCAGCAAAGTGGTTAAGGCACTGATAATAATGGATTTTCCAGCCCCGGTTTCACCGGTGATTACGGTCATGCGGGGTTCAAACTCGACGCACAGAAAATCTATGAGCTTAAAATTGCTGATGGTCAGCGATTTAAGCATAGCGTTCACCCCATTTGAGCTTGGTTCGCAGGACCTCGAAGTAGGTTGTGGTTGGAGAAATGATCAGCTTGATGGTGTGTTCAGCCCGGGTTACGGATATTCTATCATATTGCTGCAGGGTGAAGCCAATCTGGCCGTCCAGAGTGAGAGAAACGTCGCCCCCTTCTGAAGCCAGGATGGTTTCAATCTGGGCTTCGGGCGGTACCAGCAGGGGCCGGTTGGTAAGCATGTGGGGGCAAATGGGGGAGACGATGATGCTGTCCAGGGTCGGGTAGACAATCGGCCCGCCGGCTGAAAGAGAGTAGCCGGTTGAACCGGTGGGAGTGGAAATGATCAGGCCGTCGGCCTTGAAGGTGGTCAGGTAGCCCTGGTCAATGGTGGTTTCCAGTTCGATGATCCTGGCCAGGGCGCCCTTGTTGATTACCAGGTCGTTGAGAACCGCGTAGCTGCTGATGGTTTTTCCCTGGCGATGAACCCGGGCGGCCAGCATCATGCGTTCACTGACCTGGAAGCGGTTTTCGAGGATGTCCGCCATGACCGTGTAGAGCTCATCCAGGGTGATGGCGGTCAAAAAACCCAGGCTGCCGAGGTTGACCCCGAGGATGGGGACGTCATAACTGTTGACCAGGCGGGCGACGCTCAACAGGGTGCCGTCTCCGCCCAAAACGACAATGACATCGGCATGTCGGGGGATTTCCGCCAGTTCCATCGCCTGGCTGCCCGGAATGCCCCGGGAGAGTTCCTGGCTGAAAACGGTTTTAATTCCCTGTTTTCCCAGCCAGGATGACAGGCTGACACCGACTTCTAATGCCTTTGTATTATTACGTTTAATGACAATTCCAATGGTGCGCATGGGAATTCATTATCATAGGGGAAAAAGGGTGTAAAGGGGAAAGTCGTGGTTTTAACTTCTGCCGATCTTCTTGCTTACTGGATCGAGTTGGAAGGTTACCGGGCCATTCAAAGCTTTGGCGACCTGATAGCTTTCGTGGCCGATTTTGATCATGACTCCGGGGTGGACTTGCTGGTGGACGGTTATTTTCGCCTGGCGGGCATCGGCAATCTTTCTTTCCAGTTCGGTTTTTTTCTTTTTTAATAGTGTAATCTGTGTATCAATTTTCGTGTATTCATTGATCAGGGCGGCGGCTTTTTCCTGTTGATTGGCCGGCAGCGTGGATGGGTCTTTTTTCATAATTACCGGCAGGCTGACCGCGTCAACAATTTCAATGGAGCGTTTAATCAATGGTTCCATGACCTGGTCGATTTTTTGCAGGCGCTCACGAATAAAAACGTCGTTGCCTACTTCGACTACTGTCTGGCTGCCGGCTTCCGAGCCCAGTTCTCCGGTTTCAATGCCGGAAAAGGCCGAGATAAAGCATTCACCGGTAATCTTGCCGGCGCAGCGGATGGCCCCGCCAGAGGTCAGGGTGCTGTTAATAATATGTTTTTCAGCAATGATGCTGCCTTTGGCCTGGCAGTTGTTAAGGCCAGTAATATACTCTGACTTGATATTGCCCAGTACGGTAATGGAGGCTTTTTCATTGCCGATGATGCCGGTGCCGACCACCAGGTCACCCTTGGCTTTCACCGTGCCGCCGTCGATCAGTTTATCGATGAAAACATCGCTGTTGGAGATGACGGCAAAACCGGCCAGCAGGTTTCCGGTGACGTGGACCGGCCCCTGGTATTTGACGTGGCCGGTATTAAGGTCCACGTTGCCCTCGACAGTAAAAATGTTTTCAATAACCAGTTCACTGCCCTGCAGGTCTACCTGGCCGTCAGCCTGGGCCAGGTAGTGAAGGTGGCTGTCACTGGAAGTTTCGAGTGAAACGTTTTTCCCGGCGTGGATTTTTTTCAGTGGATGTAAAGGTTCGGCCTCAATAATTTCTCCATCAATGGTGAGACCGGAAATTCCCGCTTTCCCGGGAATGATTTCCAGCAGTTCGGTTCCGGAGGTGATGAAATTAATCATGCCCCGTTCCCGGTAGTCGATTTTTCCTGATTCAAGAACCTTGCCGATCGATTTCCTGGTGGAAAACTTGAAAAGATATTGGGGTTGAATGGTTGGGGTGAAAGGTGTTCCCCGGGCGACGATGCCTTTGATGGGCTGCCCGGGATTTGCCTCGGCCTGCTGGCAGAAAACGGCGATGGCCTGGTCATCAACACCGGCGACCACCCCGTGTTCCGCGAGGGTGGCGTGAATATCCTCGACAGTGGGTACGGTTTCAGTGGTTGAATCAAAGATGATTTCAACGGTGGCTTTTAACCGGTCGTCGCTGGTCTGGACGTGAATCATTAGCGTTTTTCTTCAATGTCGGCGTTAAATGAACAGTGGTTATCGTGTAGCCTTGAAAAATCAAAAAAACATAAAGATAATCAGTACTGTACGGTTAGGCTCTTACATACTGTCAACCGGTGCAGTTTTCAGCGCTTTTGGCGCTCGATTGCCTGTTTTT
>JAOZRP010000194.1 GCA_029940125.1 bacterium | reverse complement strand
GCTGATCTGTTTTTTCATGCGGTTAACGTAATCCGGCCTGATCTCGTTCCGCCAGTGGGGGAAGCCGCCCCGCTCGACATAGCGCAGCAGCTCGTGGAAGTTGTGCCGGTCAAAAGCGTAGTCCCCGATGCGAACGCACCGGTTTGGCAGGCGTGCGAACGGAATCTCCAAGGTTTCAGCGTAAGGAGCAATCATCTCCCTAAAAACATCCTGAGTCCTGAAGCCGAGCGGGTTCTGTTTAAAATCGGCCGGATTGTCCGGAAAGGGAAATTTGCGGTAGGTGTCGCCGATGAACCCGGTATAGCAGCTGCCGTGAATCGCCCCCATCAAATCCCCCACGTCAGCCGGCCTGACGATTTCATCGACGGTGAAGGTTTCAACCGGGCTCCATGTTTCATGTTCGGCGCAGACGGAAATATAGCGGCAGAAAGCATCGGCAAAGAAAAAGTACTGCTGGAGGAGCAGCATATCTGATTCAATATTGAAAAAGCCGAAAACAATGCTGCCTTGATTTGTCGTTTGAAAAGCCAGCGGCATACTGTTTCCTCGACAGGCGTTTGGCATCAGCCCGTATTGGTCATGCATCCTTGATGAAAAGCCCAAACCCAAAAATTGTACGGAAATATCCTGATTCAGTGGTGTCCGGCATGCTTCTTGCGCTGTTTTAAAGTCGGTAACCGGTGCTGTTTTCCGGACAACCTACGTCGTTGACCAGCGGCTATTGAAATAATCAGCCAGAATATTTCCATGATCAAAGGCAATAGAAGCCGGCAGGTTGTCCCGGGTGAAAACCCCGGCTTCGGCGGCGTCGTCTCCGGCCTGCAGCTCTCCCCGGCCGTCGGCGATGAAAACGGTGCTGATGGTATGCTGCCGGGGGTCGCGGTCCGGCTCGGAATAAGTATGGAACTGGCCCCGCAGGGTGACGGTGAGCGAGGTTTCCTCAAGGGCTTCGCGGACGGCGGCGGTTTCCAGGGATTCCCCGTAGTCGACAAAGCCCCCGGGAATCGCCCAGCCGTGGGGGGGATTGCGCCGCTTGATCAGGACGATGCCGCCCTGGTAGCGGATGATGATGTCGACGGTGGGCACCGGGTTTTTATACACCGGCAGCAGGTGGCCGCATTCAGGGCATTTCAGGGTTCCCGAGCTCATGAATTTTCCTCCATCCACGTTTTTACCAGCCTGATTTCGTCATCCTTCTCCTTCACCTCCCCGTCCAGCCGGGCGTCCTTCAAGCGGTTGAGGATGGTTTTGAACCGGGGACCGGGCTTGAGCCCCATGGCAATCAGGTCGTCGCCGGAAAGCTCGGGCCGGATGAACTGCAGGGTGGTGATGTAGTTGGAAATCGCCCTTTTGATTTCCCGCTGGCTGTGGCCGGCAAGAATGTAGAGATTGACTTCCAGCGGCAGGGGGTCCAGGAAGGTTACCAGGGTCGAATTTTTCAGCTGCCGCTGACGCCGGTATTCCCTGGTCAGTTCCCGGGCCGCCTTGATCCCCTGCCGGCGGGCGTCAAGAAAGGTATAGGAAACGCTCTGCTCCAGGTCGAAGCGCTTGACCAGGGAAGCCGCCAGTTCGTGTTCGACGTCATTGAGGATGGCCAGCAGGTAAACCTGCCACTTTTCCACCTTCTCTTCCAGGAACAGGTATTCATACCAGGAAATCACGTCGCGGACGGCCGGAAACAGTTGCTCCAGGCAGTCATCCATCTTGATGCCGGGAAAGAGCTGCTCCAGGACGCCGAAATAATGCAGGCGGCGGAAAATGGGCAGGGGGTTGGTTTCGGCGCAAATCATCTTCAGTTCGTTGATAACCCTCACTCCCGACAGCCGGTCGATAAAACCCATCTTGACGGCGTTGTGAATCAGGTGTTCGGTCTGGCGGCCGATGCTGAAGCCGAACTTCTGCTCAAAGCGGACGGCCCGGAAAATCCTGGTCGGGTCCTCGACAAAGCTCAAATTGTGCAGAACCCGGATGCTTTTTTCCTTCAAGTCCCGAAAGGCGCCGAAGTAGTCCCGCATCTCGCCGAAGCGCTTCCGGTTCAAACAGATGACCAGGGTGTTAATAGTGAAATCACGGCGATAGAGATCAACCTTTAAAGAACTTCCTGATACTTTCGGCAGGCTGGCCGGGGTGTCGTAATATTCCATCCGGGCGCTGGCCACGTCGATCTTGAAATTATCCGGAAAGATAATCACCGCGGTCTGGAAAGTGGCGTGAATGTGGCAGCGGCAGCCATGGCGCTCGGCAAAGGCCCGGGCCAGGGCAATGCCGTCCCCCTCGACGACGATGTCGATGTCGAGGTTCTTCTCCCGGCGAAGCAGGTCGCGGACGACGCCACCGACCAGGAAAACCGCTGTGCCAAGTTCGTCGGCCAGGTCGCCGATATCGTGGAGGATGCCCATCATCCGGTCGTCGAACTGCTCCCGCAGCAGCGAGGCAACATTCTTGACGCTCATTTTCCGGCTGAGATGAGTCCCCTGCTGGGCATCCGCGTCCTTGACCGCCTGGGAATGAAGGACGCTCAACAGGTCCTTGCGGGTGATGGCCCCGATGACCTGGTTATGTTCATCCACCACCGGCAGAAAGCGCTGATTGCGCTCGACAATCATTTCCTGGATCCGCGGCAGGTCGGCGTCCCGGTGCACCGGCTGGTAGTCCGTGGTCATGTAGTCGCTTACCTGGACCTGCTGGAGACCGTGGTAGACGCCCTTTTCCACCACCTGGCGGGTGATGATGCCGCACAGGGTCTGGCTTTCCCCCTTCACCACCGGCAACACGTTGATATTGTATTTGGTCAGCATAGTGGCAGCATCCGCCAGGGTAGCGTCTTCCGGGACGGTCAGCACCGGCGAGGTCATCAGGTCGGCGGCCAGCAGGGACGGCTCCACTTCCCTTTCCAGAACATCCATCAATTTTTCCCGGCACTGGACCAGGGTCAATTCCCGGGAGACCGCCGACGCCGCCGACTGGTGGCCGCCGCCGCCGAAATGATCCAGAATGTGTCCCACGTCCACGTGCCGGTTGCGGCTGCGGGCAATCAAATAGACCTTGTGCTCCATCCTCACCAGGGCAAACAGCACCGGGATTTTTTCCATGTCACGGAAGCGATGAACGATCAGAGCCACTTCCGGAACAAATAAATCCCGGCTGGCCTCGGCAATGACAATCCGCTGCCCGTGAATGATGACCTCCCGGGACGACAGCAAAAGATCGTTCAGCAAAGAAACCTGGTCACGGTCCAGGCTGGTGTTGATCACATCGGCAACCATCTGCAGGTTGGCACCCTGCTGCAACAGGTAGGCGGCCGCCTGGTAGTCCCGCACGGTGGTGGTGTCGTAGGTCAGAGAGCCGGTATCTTCATAAATGCCGATCATCATCACCGTCGCTTCATCCGGTAGGATTTCGATCTTTTGGCGGCGCAGCTGCTCCACCATGATGGTAACCGTGGCCCCCACCGGTTCAACCACCTCATGCAGCGAAGCGATGATGTCCCCGGGGCTGTCCGGGTGGTGGTCGTAGAGGGCCACCTTGACGTCAGGACGATCCACCAGGTCGGCAAAAGGACCGATGCGCTCCTTCTGACGGGTGTCGACGATGATCAGCCGGCTCACCTGCTCCAGGTCAATTTCCTTCAGTTTTTTAAATGGATAGGCATAGGAATAGGAATGGAGGAAAAAGTTGCGGATGCTCTTTTCCTGGCTGCCGGGGAAAACCATCAGGGCGCCGGGATAAAGGTAGCGGGCGGCCAGCATGGAGGCCAGGGCATCAAAGTCGGCATTTAAATGGGTGGTAATGATGTCCATAATAAATAACGATGTCCCAACATTACTGTCCGGTTAGGCTTTTGCATACCAGCAACCGGGGCTGTTTTTCAGCGCTTTTGGCGCTCCCGCGGGTGAAACTGCCGGTAGATCTGCCACAGGCGCTTGCTGTCCACATGGGTATAAATCTGCGTGGTAGCCAGATCGGCATGGCCCAGCAGCTTCTGCACTACCCGCAGATCGGCCCCGCCGGCCAGCATGTGGCTGGCAAAGGCGTGGCGCAGCAGGTGGGGATACACCCGGCAGCGGATGCCGGCCCGCCGGGCATAGCGGCTGATATTCTTCCAGAAGCCCTCCCGGCTCAGGGGCTTCCCGGAACGGTTGAGGAAAAGGTAGTCGCTGTGGCGTCCTTTCAGCAGCTGCGGCCGGACTTCATCCAGGTAATTGATTATTTCTCCCAAAACGCCCAGGGGCAGGGGAATCAGCCGCTCCTTGTTGCCCTTGCCGAGGACGCTGACCACGCCCAGATTGAAGTTGAGCTGCACCACCCGCAGGGACACCAGTTCTGAAACCCGCATGCCGGTGGCGTAGAGAACCTGCAGCATCACCCGGTCGCGGCGGCCGAGAACGGTACCGGGATCAGGCGCCGCCAGCAGCTTCCGGACCTCCTCCACCGAAATCACCGGCGGCAGGGTCCGGGCCGAGCGCGGCGTTTCCAGGTTGGCCAGCGGGTCGCCGGCAATGAGCCGCCGGCCGCGCAAAAAGCGAAAGAACATTTTCAAGGCCGAAAGCTTGCGCTGAATGCTGACAGCGGCATAGGATTTATGCAGCAGCAACTGGTAGTGCCCCAGGTGGGTGACGGTCAAACCGTCCAGGGAATCTATTCCCAGCGCGGCAACATAGGCGCTGAAATGCTCCAAGTCTCCCCGGTAGGCCTCGACGGTTCGCGGCGACAAGCCCCGCTCCATGGCCAGGTAGTCCAAAAATGCCTGCCTGACCTCATCCAGCTCCAGCGACACGTCACGATGAGGTTTCAAGGCCCGTTTCCACCCCAAAATTTTTCAGCCCACCGGTTCCCTCTTCCTGGGGCGTAATCATCGCCACCCCATGTTTGTAAATCATGTGGCTGGTGTAGCCGTCGTTGAGGATGAGGCAGAAATTGTCAAAGCTGGTGACCACCCCTTCCCCGCGTGCGCCGTTGACCAGGCTGATGCTTACCCGTATCCTTTCCCGACGAATCCGGTTGAGGAACTGATCCTGGACGTTGACTGTCTGCTTGCCCATGTTTACTCCTGGCAGGATTGAGAAATCAGCT
>JAOZRP010000539.1 GCA_029940125.1 bacterium | reverse complement strand
CGGTTACCAGTTTGAAGGTGTCAGAGCCGTCGAGCAAATCAAGGTAAGGGCTCAGGTCCAAGACGTGCCGATGGGCAAAATTGCCACCGTCACCAGAGATAGTATCAACTAACGTGGTTCCAAGGTATAGTTGGCTGGCTCCATAATCTCCCTGGCCGCCGGTAAAGATTTCCAGGCTGGCTGAGGTCAGCGGGCCGAAGTCGTCCAGGGAATAATTGTGGGTCCAGCCCAAAGACAAGATTTCCCGGTTGCTCCACTCATCCGTGGGGAACTGGCTGTATTCTCCAGAGCTTCCCTGAATTTTTTGGAAATTAAACCATTCCCCTTCATGAACATCGATACCAAACCCATCCCGGTCGCCGTAAAGGTCGGTGATGGTTGACGCCGCCAGCGGCCCGCAAGAGACAAAAAGAAAAATGATGGTCAGGATGAGGGAACGGATCTTCATAATGGAACCTTTCATGAAAAAATTTATTATGCTGGCAATTGGATAAGCACAAACGGGTGAACGATGACGCAGGTGAAAACGGTGTTTTCCGCTTCCCACGCTTTCATTTGCGCCAGGGGAGGCCGGCTGATTTTGCCGCTGTCAAGCCATGAACGGACCTGTTCAGTCTGGTCCTCAGCCACCTGCACAGCGACGTCAAGCAGGTCAAGTTGGGGGTGGATCATCAGCAGAACCCCGCGGTCTGCATGGGGTTTCAGCAGTGGCCACGCAGCGGTGCCGATCTCATCCTTCAGTTTTTCAGCCAATGGTTCCTGCATCATGATGATTACCGTCCTGTCAATTTATTACAATACTGTCATAAAAGTGGCGCTAGGTCTCTTCTGCTCCCCGTTGGGTCTTTTTCCTGGAGATTATGATGATAGACGTATATTGTCCCGCCATTATTGTCGGATATCAAATGGCAACAGGTTTCTCCGTCTGGGCAGTTGTAAAAGATAAAGCAATAAATGTGCCTGCGAGATTCGGTGAAAAGATGTTTCCGGATATCTTACCATGCCTTGGCAATCGTCCAGAGACCGATGGCAATAAAGGCGATACCGGCCAGGATAGCCAGCTGCCGGGCGTCGACATATCGTGACAGGAAACTGCCGGCGGCTACCCCGAGGGCCGAGGTGCAGACCAGGGCCAGGGATGCGGCAATGAAGACGGTCAGTTTGCCGGCCTGTTGGTCGGCGGCAAACAACATGGTCGCCAGCTGGGTTTTATCTCCCAGCTCGGCCAGGAACACGGTGCCGAAAACAGTAAAGAAGATTTTGGCGTTCATGGTTTTTCCCCGAACATTCGTGCGGAACAGTCGTTCACGGTAAAAGAATAGTGAATAGTGTTGATCAAGGCAAAGATAATGATTTCACCTGTTTTTCCCGGCGACCGTGCAGGCAATTTTTCAAGGTACCCTTAAGGATGTTCGGGC
>JAOZRP010000538.1 GCA_029940125.1 bacterium | reverse complement strand
CTTTGTCGACGTTGTAGGAAAATGAAGAAAAATCGGGATCTGTCCCCGATTTTTCGCACGCTATATGAGAGGAGGGTGGAATTTATCCCGGTGTTTCAGCAGGTTGAGGACTTGTATGTCGTGGAGAATGAAATCCTGCTCGCCGTTGTACAGTATGGCCCCTGATGGGTGGCAGTGAGGGCTTAGTTGACGGAAGTAGTCGATGCCTTTAAAAAAGTTTTTTGAAAAGGTGGCGGCGGATTTTATCTCGATGGGAAACAGGCTGCCCCCCTGGCGAACGAGGAGGTCTATTTCATTGCCATGGCTGTCACGGAAAAAGTAAAGTTCCGGTCTCCGTCCCTGGTTGAGGATGGATTTCATGATCTCAAGGATGATGAAATTTTCGTAGAGGCTGCCGCGCAGGGGATCCCTGGCTGCTTGTTCGGCAGTGCGGATATTGAGGAGGAAAGCGGCCAGCCCGGTATCGGTAAAGTAAAGTTTTGGCGACTTAACCACCCGCTTCCGAATATTTTCAAAAAACGGCGGCAGTTCAAAAACGACATAAGATGCTTTCAGGACGCTGATCCAGTTTTTGATAGTTGTTGAGGAAACGCCGATGTCATTGGCGAGCGAGGTATAATTCATAAGTTGACCAATTCGACCGGCCAGCAGGGTAAGGAATTGTTGAAAACGGCTGAGGTCGTGCAGGTTGATCAATGCTCTGACGTCGCGCTCGATGTAGGTTTGCAGGTAACTGTTGAAAAATCGCTCGGGGTTCAAACGGTCTTTGTGGAGTCGGGGAAAGAATCCCTTGACAATCAGATCAAAGGCTTCGGTTTGGCGGTGAAATGACTGCAGTTCCAGCAGTGAAAAAGGAAGCAGGGTCAGCAATGCCGTGCGTCCGGCTAGAGACTGGCTGACTGCCTGGTGCAGATCAGGCTGGTGGCTGCCGGTAAGGATGAACATGCCTGGCGATTGAGCTTGGTCGACAATTCCCTGAATGTAGGAAAGCAAGATGGGCAGCCGTTGTATTTCATCCAGAACTGCTCCTTCCTTCGCTTGAGCGAGGAATCCCCGGGGATCCAATTCGGCGGCCATCCGGATGTCTGGATATTCGAGGGAATAGTAAGGTTTGTCGGGAAAGGTGTCTTGCACCAAAACAGTTTTTCCGGCTTGGCGGGGACCAAATATGGTAACCACAGGATATTCAGTGCTGCAGCTTTTTAGTTCATTGGCGATGGTGCGGGGAATCATGGAACAATAGTATGGCAAGTTTGTGCAAATGTCAAGTTATACTTTGGTATTGCACAGAATATTTTTAAAAATAGTAAAAATCGGGGTCTGTCCCCGATTTTTATGAAACCACAGTGGGCACAGGGGTCACAGAGGGAAAAGACGAAAGAAAAAGGTTAAAGGTGGAAGGGAAGGCTCAGGTGAGAT
>JAOZRP010000537.1 GCA_029940125.1 bacterium | reverse complement strand
TGTGATTCGTTCGGCGGCCAATACCGCTATGAGCCAAGCCCGAACATCCTTCAATGTATTCCCGACAATTTCTTGTTTTTTATACCCCCTCAAGGGGGTACTGAAAAGAGTGACAGCATTTCAGGCGTAAGGTTCTAACCGGTCCTTAAGGCATCTCTCATTTTAGCATTTTTCCATGACGGCTGACCAGGGCATATCAGCGGATATTGTTGCCAGGCTGCATGACATCCTCACCCGACACCGGGATGATTTGATTGCCAACTCCCTCAAGGCAGCCCGGGAAAAAATCCCCTCCTATCGTGAGCGGGAGCTGGAAGACGTACGCTCCAGCTTCACCGACTGCTACCGGGCTTTTCTTGAGGCCTTGATCACCGGCGTTTTTACCCCGATGGAAGAGTATATGGAACAGATGGTTCGCCGGCGCAGCGCCGAGCAGGTGCGGCTCTCGGCCATCCAGGGGGCGTTTTTGATTTTCCGCGAAGTTGCCTTTCCCGTGCTGGTCAGTGAACTCGGCGGCGACTACCGGCTGGTGGTGGACTGCCTCAACCATATCCTGGCGGTCGAAAGCCGCTCTTTGCGGCTGTTTGCCGACCTCTACCAGGATGCTCTGACCGAAATCCTGCGCCGGACCAATGAAATTCTCTCCCAGCGCAATGAGGAACTCCAGGCCTTGTCCGTCTCCCTGGATCAACGGGTGGCGGCAACCACCAGGGAACTGCAGCGCAGCCGCGACTTCCTTTCGGAAATCATCGACAACCTCAACGCCGGCCTGATTGTTGTTTCCGCCGACCTGGAAATCAGGATGTTCAACCGGGCAATGGAAAAGATCGCCGGGGTTGACCGGGCCGACGCCGTGGGGCGGCGGGTGGACGATTTTTTATCCCGCTGGCAGAATGTTTCTTTTGCCCGGCTGAAAGAACAGCTGGATATGCACGGGAGCGTGGCGGTTTTGAAAATTCACGGGGAATCCGCCGGCGACAACCTGCCTGCGGGCCATTTCGATCTCAGGATGGGAGAGTGGGTTGACGCCTCCGGCGTCTTCCAGGGCTACCTGATTCTGATTGATGATATTACCGAGCGGGAACTGCTGCTTCATTCCCTGTCCTGCTATGTCAGCCCCAAGGTGGCCGAGGGTATCCTGGGAACGAAGAACCCCATCAGCCTGGCCGGCTCCCGGTCGCTGGTGACCGTGCTCTTTGCTGATTTGCGGGGCTTTTCCTTCCAGAGCCGGAAAATGTCTCCGGAAGCGATGGTCGAGTTGTTGAACGCCTATTTCGGCATCATGGTCGAGGTGGTGTCCCGCTACGAGGGTACGCTGGACAAGTTCATCGGGGACTGCGTCATGGCTTTGTTCGGGGCGCCGGTGCCGATTGAGAATGATGCCGTAAAAGCGGTGCAGTGTGCCGTGGACATGCAGGA
>JAOZRP010000193.1 GCA_029940125.1 bacterium | reverse complement strand
GCTTTTAGCTTAACAAGTTATTTTTCCAATGATTTACTGAAAACTGACTGCTGATCGCTGAAAGCGTTCATTGGGAAATGAACCTTTCCAGATGGAAACAACCTAACAAAAACCGGGGTAAAGCGCAATATGATTTCAGGTGACTTTTTCCGGTCAACTCCGCGACACCATAAGTCAAACACCGCAAAACAGCTTGACTATCATTGTGCAAATCTGGTAGGCAGATGGACTTGTAAGAAATACATTCATCTAATCGACAGGAGACCGCCATGAAAAAGATTTTTTCAGCCGTTTTGACCGCCGGGCTGATACTGGCCCTGGCAATTCCCGGTTTTGCCAAAGCAAAGAGCATCAGGATAGGGTTCAACATTCCCCTGACCGGGGAAATTCCCAAAGTAGGGGAATCCTCCAAGTACGCCGCCGAAATGCTGAAAGCCGAAATCAACAACGCCGGCGGACTGCAGGTCGGCAGTGAAAAATACCTGCTCGAGTTCATCTACGAAGACAATGAATCAAAGGCCGAATCAGCGGTGGCCGTCACCCAGAAGCTGATTGACCGCAACAAGGTTCTGGCCATCATCGGCCCCAACTCCAGCAAGCAGGCGGTTCCGGCCGGCGAGATTGCCGACATGAATGAAACCCCGATGATCTCCCCCTGGTCCACCAACCCAGACACCACCAAGGACCGTCCCTGGGTATTCCGGGCCGCCTTCCTGGATCCTTTTCAGGGACCGGTAGCCGTCGATTTTGCCATGGCCCAGTTCAAAGCCAAAAAAGCCGCGGTGCTCTACGCCCTGGCCAATGACTACAGCAAGGGCCTGGCGGAAATATTCAAGGCCGACTTTGAGAAAAAGAACGGCCCTGGTTCAGTGGTGGCTTTTGAAAGCTACGGCGACAAGGACCAGGATTTCAGCGCCCAGCTGACCACCATCATCGCCGCCAAGCCGGATTTCATTTTCCTGCCCAACAACTACAACGAAGTCGCCCTGACCGTCAAACAGGCCCACGATCTGGGCTGGAAGGGACCGTTCATGGGCTCCGACGCCTGGGGTTCCGCCGAATTGATGAACCTCTGCGGTAAAGACTGCATCGGCGCCTACTTCTCCACCCACTACGCCGCCGCCGGGGCCACCGGGGCCACCAAGGCTTTCATCGATAAATACAATGCTCAGTACGGTTATGTTCCCGATGACGTCGCCGCCCTGACCTGGGATGCCACCCGCCTGGTCCTGCAGGCCATCCAGGATTCCGGAAAGTTGACCGGCAAGGTCAGGAAGGACCGGAAAGCCATCCGCGACGCCCTGAGCAACATCAAGAGCTTCGCCGGCATCACCGGCAACATGAAGTTCGACGACCAGGGAGATCCGATCAAATGCGCCGTGGTGGTCCGCATCAGCGACAAAGGGGAATTTGTTTTTACCAAGTCTGTCTGTCCCTGAGTTTGCGGAGCCAAGCTGAAATTTCAGACCAATTGAAAGATTGAAGGCTGGTGGAAAGTCTCGTTCAAAACATTCTCAATGCCTTGCAATGGGGGAGTTTCTACTCCCTCATTGCTTTGGGCTATACCCTGGTGTACGGGGTACTGCTGCTGATTAACTTCGCCCATGGCGACATTGTCATGGTCGGGGCCTATATCGCCTTTTTCGTCTCCAGCCTGCTGCTGGGACACTACCACGCCATCCCCATTGCCCTGTCCGGCGGCGTGGCCCTGGCCCTGACCATTCCCCTGACCATGATCCTGACCTCGGTAGTCGGCGTATCGCTCGAACGCATCGCCTACCGCCCCCTGCGCCGCAAGGGAGCCCACCGCCTGTACGTGGTCATCACCGCCCTGATGTGCGGCCTGATCCTGGAAAACGGCAACCTGGCACTGCTGGGCGCCAGCCGCAAAAAGTTCCCGGAGATGGTGGACAAAGTCATCTACACCTTTGGAACGGTAAGCGTTACCAACCTGAAAATTGCCGTTATCCTCACCGCTTTCCTGGTCTTCTTTCTGCTCCAGTTCATTGTAACCAAAACCAAGATCGGCATGGCCATGCGGGCCATCTCCTATGACAAGTTTGCCGTGCCGTTGATGGGCATTCCCATTGATTCCGTCATCGTCTTTACCTTTATCCTGGGCTCCTCCATGGCCGGGCTGGCGGGCGTCCTGTTCGCCCTTTCCTACCCCATCCTCGACCCTTACATGGGACTGACCATCGGCTGGAAGGCCTTCATTGCCGCGGTCGTCGGGGGAATCGGCGACATCCGCGGCGCCTTTGCCGGCGGGTTCATTCTCGGCTTTGTTGAAATCATGGTAGTGGCCTTCTTTCCTTCAACCTACCGGGACTTGTTTTCATTCAGCATCCTGCTGTTTATTCTGACCCTGCGGCCCACCGGGCTGTTCGGCGTCCCCAAAACTACCAAGATTTAGGGGAGCGGCAATAATGAAGCAGAAACTTTCCGTTCCGGTTGCCCTCCTGGCCCTGCTGATGACGGTCATGGTCCTGGCTCAATATGAAGTCATCGACCTCTACATCCAGACCATCATCCTGTTTGTCGGCATCAACATCATCATTTCTTCCAGCCTCAACCTGGTCAACGGCCACATGGGGGAATTTTCCTGCGGCCACGCCGGCTTCATTGCCGTCGGCGCCTATGTTTCATCAGTCCTGTCCGTCGCCCTGTTCACCCAGGACCGGGTTTTCGGCGCCCCCCTGCTGCCCCCCCAGTATGCCTTTATCGGTTTTCCGCTGGTGCTGCTGGCCGGCGGCATCGCCGCCGCCTTTGCCGGCCTGCTGGTCGCCCTGCCGTCATTCAAAACCCGGGGGGACTACCTGGCCATCATTACCATTGCCGCCAACTACATTATCATCACCCTGATCATCAACATCGATAAAATCGGCGGCGCCAGGGGCTTCATGGGCATGAAACGGGTTATCTTCGCCATGGAAGACGTGGCTGAAATCCCCTGGATGATTTTGTGGGTTTTTCTCTTTACGATACTGAGCATTATCGCCATCCGCCGTTTTGTCTCCTCTACCTACGGCAAAGGCATCATTGCCATCCAGCAGGATGAAGTGGCGGCGGAGATTATGAGCGTCAACACCAACAAGATGAAGCTGATTGCCTTCATGCTCTCTTCCGGCCTGGCCGGCATCGCCGGCGGTCTTTACGCCCATGTCATCGGCTACGTCAATCCCAAGTCGTTTGACATCCTTAAATCAACCGAGGCCCTGGTCATGGTCTACCTGGGCGGCATGGGCTCGATAACCGGCTCCATTCTGTCAGCCGTCCTCTTTACCCTGCTGCTGGAACTGCTGCGGCCGCTGCAGATCATCAAATGGGTCGCCATTCCCCTGCTGCTGATCATCCTGATGCAGTTCCGGCCGGAGGGAATCATGGGGAACCGGGAGCTATCAGATATTTTCCCCCGTTTGAAAAAATTCTACCGCTTCAAGTAACCGGGGAGACTGACAACCATGACCGTCCTCAAGATAACGAAATTAACCCAGTATTTCAGCGGCCTGCGCGCCCTGGCGGATTTCAATATCCAACTGGAGGAAGGGGAACTGGTTGGACTGATCGGCCCCAACGGCGCTGGCAAAACTACGGTTTTCAACCTGGTCAGTGGTTTTTATCAGCCAACCGAAGGCGTGATTTCCTTCCTGGGACAGCCGATCACCGGGCTCAAGCCGCACCAGGTCACCGCTCACGGCATTGCCCGAACCTTCCAGAACATCCGGCTCTGGAATGAAATGACCGTGCTGGACAACATCATGCTGGCTCAACATTCATCCCTGGACTACGGCATCAGAGATCTTTTCTTTCGCACCGGCCGCTACCAGCGGCGGGAACGTGAAATTCGCGACCTGGCGATGGAACTTCTGGAAATATTCAAGCTCAGGGAGGTGGCGGAGGAAAAACCCAAAAACCTTTCCTACGGCCTGCAACGCAAGGTGGAAATCGCCCGGGCGCTTTCTTCCAAACCGAAGCTGCTGCTGCTCGATGAACCGGCCGCCGGCCTTCCCTCCCGGGACGTTGTCGAACTTATCGACCTGATTCGCTGGATCCACCGGGAGTTCAAGATCGCCATCTGGATGATTGAACACCAGATGAAAGTGGTCATGAGCCTGTGCTCCCGAATTACGGTCATCGATTTCGGCGTCGTCATCGCCGAGGGAACCCCGGAAGAAATTCAGCATCATCCCGACGTCATCAAGGCTTACCTGGGAGATGATCAGTTGTAAAGATCTTGGAATGAAAGATTTTACGGTACCGTCAGATTCACAACAAATTGTGAGAGACATTTATGCTGCTTGAAGTAAAAGATCTGCAGGTAAAATACGGCAATATCACCGCCCTGCACGGTATCAGCTTCCATGTCAACGAGGGTGAAATCGTCACCTTGATCGGCGCCAACGGCGCCGGCAAAACCACCACCCTGCACAGCATCTGCCGGCTGCCGCCGCCCGAGGCACCGAAGGTAACCGGCGGCGACATCCTTCTTCGCGGCCAAAGCCTGCTCAAGGTGGAACCCCATGACCTGGTCAGGAAATACCACCTGGCTCTGGTTCCGGAAGGGCGGCACATTTTCGGCAACTTGACGGTCAGGGAAAATTTGAAGCTGGCAACCTATGCCCGCCGCGGAGAATCCGGTCTTGAAGAAGACTACCAGCGGGTTTTCGAGCTTTTTCCCCGGCTGGAGGAACGAAGCAGGCAGAGAAGCGAGTCGTTAAGCGGCGGAGAGCAGCAGATGCTGGCCGTGGGCCGGGCGCTGATGTCCGGATGCACGTTTCTGATGCTTGACGAACCATCAATGGGCCTGGCTCCCCTGCTGATGTATGACATGTTCAGGGCCCTGAAAAAACTCAACGAGGAAGGAATGACCATCCTGCTGATTGAGCAGAACGCCCACGTGGCCCTGCAGCTGGCCGACCGCGGCTACCTCCTGGATACCGGCAACATTGTCGTTTCGGGGACGGCGGCCGAATTGATGGAAACCCCGGAAATCCACAAAGCCTACCTGGGCGGTTAATCCAAAACCATCATCATATCTTTCTGCCAATTAACGCAAAAAGGGTTCCGGCGAGTGAAACGCCGGAACC
>JAOZRP010000536.1 GCA_029940125.1 bacterium | reverse complement strand
ATGATTTTCTTGCTGAAGACGACTATCAAGTCACCTGGATATTTGATCGAGTAAAGAAAATGGGATACCCTGGTTCCTACGAAACCGTCAGAGATTATGTGCGCTCGGTCAAAGAGCGGCGCAACCGTCTTGCCTACGCCCGTTTTGAAACCGAACCGGGGCTGCAGGCCCAGGTTGACTGGGGTGATTTCCAGATTGCCAACCCGGACAGTTCCAGCTCCATGAAATATATGTTCCTGATGGTTCTTGGATTCAGCCGGGCCATGTATGTCGAGTTTGTCAACCGGTGTACCCTGGAATCATTCATGGACTGCCACATTCATGCCTTCCGCTACCTGCAGGGAGTTCCGGCCGAAATCCTTTACGACAACATGAAGCAGGTGGTAACCGGCAGGCATAAAGGCAGAGCTGTCTTCAACCACGAGTTTCTCCATTTTTCCCACCACTATGGTTTTACGCCGAAAGCCTGTCCACCATACAGTCCCTGGGTTAAAGGCAAGGTGGAACGTCCCATGGATTACGTGCGCCAGAGGTTCTGGCGGGGGTACGTCTACACCAACCTGGAAAAAGCCAATCGCGACGCCGTCAACTGGCTGGATGAAGAAGCCAACAGCCGCAGGCATGGAACCCATGGGCAGCTGATACGTGAACGCTGGCAGCAGGAACTCTCATCCCTTACGCCTCTGCCGCCTTCAGACTACGACACCTCAATCAAAGTGTTTCGCAAGGTTTATAAAGACTGCCAGATTTCCTATAACGGCAACCGTTATTTGGTTCCCTACCAGATGATCGGCAAAAAGGTCATGCTCAAGATCAAGCATCACCGGATATCCATCTACGATGACCATATCCTGCTGGCCAGTTACCAGGAGCCGTCGGGGAAACATGAATTGATCGGCAACCCACTGTTCTATGAACAGCTCAAACGGGACCGGCAGCTGGCGCAACGCAAATACGGCAAAAGCAAAGGCAAGGCGACCCGGGGGCTTTCCACGGCCAGTCTTTTCCCCCAGGTGGAATATCGACATCTTGCTGAGTATGAACAGTACGCGCAGGGAGGCAGCTCATGGAACAACTGACCTCCGAACGGCTCCAGGACAATCTTGCCCGTCTCAAGCTCAGCCGGGCAGCTGAAGTTATCGACACCATCGTCCAGCAGGCAAAGGAAGAAAAGATTTCCTACCTTGCCTTCCTTGACCACCTTCTCGAAGAAGAAGTGGCTGCCAAAGAAAAGCGGCGCATCCAGACAGCCATGAAAACGGCAGGGCTGCCGGCGGCCAAGACCATCGAGGAATATGATTTCTCTTTTCATCCCCGGCTCGACAAAGGGGAGGTCATGGAACTTTTTGACCTCTCATTCATCGCCAACAAAGAGAATGTCATTTTCCTTGGACCGCCGGGCGTCGGCAAGACCCACCTGGCAAT
>JAOZRP010000192.1 GCA_029940125.1 bacterium | reverse complement strand
AATCAACGCGGTATCCATTCTCCTTTTGTATCATAAATGCCGAAAACATGGCAAACGGCAAAATGTGATTTTCCCGATTCGGGATTGTGGCTGAGTCGGGAGAAATGTCTTCAGCCGGACATGGGTTTGTCCTGAGGAAATGTCAGCTGAGTGAAGAGCTGCTTTTTATAGTTGTTTTCCGGGAATAAGTTTGATATCTCTAGTACTTAGCCGTCACTGGGAAAATGGTGGGCGAGTGGTTGAATCCCGGTTTTTTTTACGGTCATTCATTTGATAGTTGGCGTTAAAAAGATTTATGATGGAACAATCCGTTTTTTCAGCGACTTTTTTATGCAGGTTGGTCATGAGCTTCCGGCGGCCCTCTCATAAACGTTCCATGTGGCCGGTTTCTAGGCTTGTGGGCTTTTTGTTGACCGTGTTCCTGCTTTGTTCGCTTCAACCGCTCCAGGCCCAGGATTTGCAGTATTATTACAATCTTGCTTTAAAAAATGATGCCGATTTCAAAGCAGCCGGGTTTGCCCATGAAGCCTCTCTGCAGGTTAAAAACCAGGCCTGGTCGGCTCTTTTGCCCAATATTGACGGAAAATATTCGTACAGTAAAATTAATCAGGATGTTACCTCCAGTGACAATATCGTATATCCGGAAGGGGAAAGAAAGTATACCACCAAAGATTTTACTTTGTCGATTACCCAGCCCGTTGTCAACATCAGTTCCCTGATACGTCTCACCCAGGCGCAGATGGAGATTCAGGCTTCCGGCATCGAATATGAAATTGCCAGGCAGGATCTTATCAGTCGGGTGGCCGAAGCGTATCTCAATGTCCTGGCCAGCCTGATCGCCACCGAAACCGTGGTGGCTGAAAAAAAAGCAGTGCAGCGTTTATTTACGGTTACCGATAAGAAATTTAAGTATGGTTTTGCCCGTAAAACGGATTTATATGATGCGCAGGCCAGGTTTGCCCTGATCGAATCTGATTATATCGAGGCAGTAAATTTCAAGGACGATGCCTTTGAGGCGTTAAAGGCAATCTGTAATGAAGCGGTTGTTGATATTGCTCCCCTTAAAGAGGATATCGTCATGGAAAAAGCCGATCCGGACGATGTTGATGTCTGGATTGCCAATGCTCTGGAAAATAATTTGGAAATCCAACTTCTCAAGCATCAGTTGGAGATTGCCCGGCGGGAAATAAAAATGCAATGGGCTGGACATTTGCCCACCGTTGACATGGTTGGCCAGTATAAGCAGGAGAATTCAACGGGAGACCTCCTTGCCAGCGGCGGCGGCAACGACGTGGAAAGCAAGGATTTTTTCGTGCAGGTGAATTTCCCCCTGTTTTCCGGGGGGTATACCAATTCAAAGGTCAAGGAGGCCAGGGCGAACCTCAAGCGGATTAATGAAACCCTGCAGGGCAAAAAGCGGGCGATACGAAAAGAAGCCCGGGCGGCCTTCTTAAAGGTGAAAAGTTCAATTATGAGATCAAATGCCCTGCTTGCCTCCCTGGAGTCACAGAAGCTGGCCGTGAAGGCAAAACAAAAAGGTTTTGAATCGGGGCTGTACAACCTGATAGATGTTCTTGATGCGGAACGTCTCCGTTATGTCGCCGAGCGGGATTACGCCAACGCCAGGTTTGAGTATATTTTCAACAGTCTTAAACTGAAACAGATCATCGGTACCCTCTCTGCGGAGGATATCGCGCAGGTCAATAATTTTTTTGACCCTACAGATCAGAAAAGAGCATGCCGCCAATGACTGCCGGACGAAATGAAATTATTTTTTTGGTTGTTTTTTTTCTGTTGTCTACCCTTCCCTGCCTGGCAAAAGAATCCTTACCTTTGCTGGAGGGCATCATTGAAGCGAAAGAGACCATTGACATCGGCAGCCAGACACCCGGCATTGTTGAAAAAATCCTGGTTGAACGGGGTGATTATGTTAAAAAGGGGCAACTGCTGGTGAAATTGCAGTCCAGCGTTGAAGAAGCGGAAGTGGCCCTGAAAAAGGCGCGGGTTGATTTTATTGCCCGAAAAGTGGCCAGGAGTCAGGAACTTATCCGGGAAAAAATGATTTCTCTTAATGAAACTGATGAGTTGGAAACTGAACTGCTGCTCAGCCGCCTGGAGCTCAACGAAGCCGAATCCCTTTTAAAACTCAAATCCATCATCAGTCCCATCGATGGGATAGTCACCTCGCGCACCAGCTCCGCCGGAGAGTATATCGGTTCGGACATTGCCATTCTCAGCCTGGCCCAGATTGACCCGCTTTATGTTGAAGTGGTGGCTCCGGTCATGTGCTTTGGTTCGATCCGCAAAGGCATGAAGGCTGAAATCCGGCCGGAGGCGCCGCTGCAGGGGAAGACTTACCTGGCAACGGTCATTATCGTTGACCGGGTTATTGATGCGGCCAGTGCCACCTTCGGAGTTCGCCTCCTCCTGCCCAATCCCGGGATGAAGCTTCCTGCGGGGTTGAAATGTCACGTCAGGTTTATCACTCCCGAGTAGCGAATGGCTATTTAATCAACCTGGCCGGCGAAGGCCAGGGAGTTTTCCTTTTCCTCATCCATTTCCAGCAGTTCCCGCCTCATCCGGGCATGCTTGGCTTCGGCCCGCTTCTGGCTTTGCCGCATGATTTTTTCCAGCAGGCGTGAAGGGAGAAACCGGTGCATCCGCAGCGGGACGATCAGCTTGCGGGCGGCCAGCGTACCGTGATTTTTAAGCAGCTCATCTTCAAGGGAAATGAACAACTCGCAGCTGCCGTTGTCTCCGTGGCGGCCGCACCGGCCAAAAAGTTGTCGGTCAATGCGGCCGGCATCGTGGAGTTCCGTGCCGATGACATGGAGGCCGCCCAGTTCATTCACCCCGTCGGCCAACAGGATATCCGTTCCCCGACCGGCCATGTTGGTGGCAATGGTAATCTTTCCTTTTTGCCCGGCCTCGCTGATGATCCGGGCCTCGTTTTCGTCCTGCCTGGCATTCAGCACCTCATGGGGCAGGCCGGCGGCGGTAAACAGCAAACTGAGCTGTTCCGAGGCGCCCACTGATCTGGTTCCCACCAGTACCGGCCGCCCCAGGGCATACATCTTTTTTACCGAATCAAGCACCTCCTGCCATTTGGATTTTGTGTCGACCAGGGTTTTGGTTCTCATGTAGAGGCGCTGAAGAGGAATGTTGGTAGGGACTTTTACCACGTGCAGTGAATACACCGCTGCCAGTTCCCGGGAAACTTCCGCCGCGGTTCCGGTCATCCCGGCCAGCAGGCGGTAGCGCTTGAAAAAGCTTTGATAGCTCATGCGCGCCAGGGTGTCGTGGGTCGCGGTCATTTCACAGCCTTCTTTGAGTTCAATAAACTGATGCAGACCGCGTTCCCAGGAGCGGTCGGCCATCAGCCGGCCGGTGTATTCGTCAATAATTTGTACCTTGTCATCTTTAATGAGATAGTCCCGGTCCCGGGAGAAAAGATGCAGGGCGGTAAGCGCCTGGGTGACCAGCTCCTCCCGCCACAGTTTGCCGATCTTTTGCACGTCATAATTTTCCGCCTGTTCGGTGATTATTTCTTTGCCGGTGTCACTGAGTTCCACGTTTCTGTCCCGTCGATCAATGGAAAAGTCGGCGAATTCTTCGAGTGAGCGGGCGAGATTTAAAATGCTGGTGAATACTTCCTGCTGTTCATCGGCGTTTTTGCCGGGTCCGGAGATGATCAGCGGTGTGCGTGCCTCATCAATTAAAACGGAATCCGCCTCGTCGACGATAGCGTAGTGCAGGCCCGGCAGCAGCAGTTTTGCCAGTCTCGATTTTCCGCCGTAAAGGCGTTCAAGCTGTAAATGGGTCTGGTTTGGTTTGATGCCGAAAGCCAGCCGGTCGCGGAGAAAGTCAAAGGCCAGGGTTTTGTTGGAGCAATAGGTAATATGGCTGTTGTAAGCCGCCTTTTTTTCGGCAAACTCCATCTCCTGAACAACGGTGCCTACCCGCAGTCCAAACCACCGGTACAGCGGCCCCATGTTGTCGGCATCCCGTTTGACCAGGTAGTCGTTGACCGTTACCACGTGGACGGGAATGCCGGCAAAGGCGGCGGTACAGGCGGGCAGGGTGGCGGTGATGGTTTTGCCTTCCCCCGTTTCCATTTCCGCCACCATGCCGCGAAGCAGCGCCCAGCCTCCGTATAGCTGCACGTCAAAATGGCGCATGCCCAGGGTGCGCCGCGCCACCTCGCGGATGAGGGCAAAGCTCCGGGCGGTAAGGTTGTCGGTAAAGCCCTGCAGACGAAGATCCTCACGCACCTGGTGATGGAAGGCGCGCAGCTGCTTGTCATCCATGGCGGCCAGAGGATTTTCGTATCCCCCTACCCAGTCGGTTATCTGCTTGATGCCGGGCAGGGGTTTTGCCATCCGGGCCGCCAGCCGCTGCCAGCCGCCCTTCATCTTCCGGTCAAGCCACGATTCGGTTGCTGCCTGACGTTCAGGATATTGAAAAAGCGAGGTGGACGGGAAATGTCTGGGATATGATTTCAAAACAAATCTTTACCGAAACGACAGCCGGCATGTCCCATATTCCGCCGGGGAAAGGTTTATTTTTTATCCGGCGGGGCCGCTGCCGGCATCTGAACGCCGATCGGTGCGTACTTTCTTTCATAATTTTCAATCAAGCCGGCCAGCATCTGCGACAGGCGCTTGGCGGCAAAAGGACTTAAGATGAGGCGGTTGGTAAGTTCAATCTCAAGCTGACCGCCCATGGCGCTGCGGTCCCAGTCGCTGTTGATGCCGAAGTTCAGGACCACCTCTTCCTGGGTGCTGGTGACGTTGCAGAAATTGGCGTAGGAGCTTTTCAGGTTGTCAGTATTGAATTTTACCTTAATTTTTTGATCGGTTTCAGCTTTCTTGTTTTTTTGGTCTGCCATTGAATGCTACCTCCAGTACCAGTTGAGTTTTACCCGGAATCCGGCCCAATGCCGGTTTCCGGCCGGTTCTTATGTATACCTAAGTTGAGCGATTAACCGTTAGCCATTAGCGTTTAGCCTTGAAAAATCAAGGCTTTATATTCAGGAAGCCAACACCCGAAGGGTGAAAGCTTGTAATCATTAAATCAAGGCGGGCTCAACGCCCGCAACCCAAATCAGGGTATCAGGATGTTCCGGCATG
>JAOZRP010000535.1 GCA_029940125.1 bacterium | reverse complement strand
ATTTTTCTGCTTATTTTTCCATATTTTTCTCGATGTTCCCTGAACCTTTGTTGACCGTGCTGACTGCTGAAGGCTGACCGCTGAAAGCCTGCTATATCCCGGCCCCTTCCCTCAAAGTGTCGGCCATGTCGGTCCGCTCCCAGGTAAACCCGGCTTCCGTGCGGCCGAAGTGGCCGTAGGCGGCGGTCTGCCGGTAAATGGGCTGCAGCAGTTCAAGCTTTTCAATGATGGCCGCCGGCCGCAGGTCAAAATATTTTTGTACCAGCTCGGATATGCGGTCTGAAGGAATTTTCCCGGTGCCGAAGCAGTTGATCATGACGCTGACCGGCTGGGCGACGCCGATGGCGTAGGCCAGCTGCACTTCACAGCGCTCGGCCAGGTCGGCGGCGACAATGTTTTTGGCAATGTAGCGGGCCATGTAGGAGGCGCTGCGATCAACCTTGGAGGGGTCCTTGCCGGAAAAGCAGCCGCCTCCGTGGCTTCCCTGGCCGCCGTAGGTGTCGACGATGATTTTCCGGCCGGTCAGGCCGCAGTCGCCCATGGGGCCGCCGACCACAAAACGCCCGGTGGGGTTGATGAAAAACTTGGTGTCCTGGTCCATCATCTCGGCCGGGATAACCGGCTTGACAACCTGGTCGATGATGCTTTCCCTGAGTTCATCGTAGGAAACCTCCGGGGTGTGCTGGCTGGAAACCACCACCGCGTCAACCCGTATGGGTTTATGCTCTTCGTATTCAATGGTAACCTGGGATTTGCCGTCGGGGCGCAAAAAGGGCAGCTGCTCGTTCTTGCGCAGCCGGGCCAGTTCCCTGGTCAGGCGGTGGGCGTAGACGATCGGCATGGGCATCAGTTCCGCGGTTTCATTGCAGGCGTAGCCGAACATCAATCCCTGGTCGCCGGCTCCCTGTTCCTTGAACAGGCCTTCGCCGGCGGTGACCCCCATGGAGATGTCGGGAGACTGCTTGTCGATGCTGGTCAGAACGGCACAGGTTTCCCAGTCGAAGCCCATGGACGAGTCATTGTAGCCGATTTCCTTGATGGTTTCCCGGACGACCGCGGGGATGTCTACGTAGCAGCTGGTGGTAATTTCGCCGGCGATGACGGCCATGCCGGTGGTTACCAGGGTTTCACAGGCAACCCGGCCGTTTTTGTCCTGTGCCAGGATATTGTCAAGAATGGCATCGGAAATCTGGTCGGCAACCTTGTCGGGATGTCCTTCGGTGACCGACTCAGAGGTAAAAAGGTAATCATGCATGCTCATAAAACGCTCCTTTATGCAGTTGAAAATTAAATGTACTAGTTCTCGGTAATTTTACGAGTTTCTTTAAGCTAAATTGAGCGGTTAGCTGTTGGCTGTTGGCTATTAGTTCAATGATTACAAGTTTTTAGTATCTAACTGTCACCCGCAAGGTCTTGCTGCTCATGGAGGTAATAGTTTTCTTTTTTT
>JAOZRP010000534.1 GCA_029940125.1 bacterium | reverse complement strand
CTGGAATTATCTGGCGGTTCCCATCACTGCTGACAAAGAATTTTAACCAAAGGTCTGATGATGAAAAACCGTGAAATTTACCTTAAAGATCCCACGAAACAAAAACTGGTCAACGAGGGGGTTGCCAATGTCAATGATGACACTACCAGCCTGGCCTTGTCTGTCCTCCGCTATGAGTTGGAAACTTTTGTCTGTGACGGCCAGTATGAAAAAGGGATGGCCGACATCCTGGAGACCTACCTGAAAAATATTGATCAGGCCCAACAGCCGGCGGTCTGGGTCAGCGGCTTTTTTGGTTCCGGTAAATCACACTTGGTCAAAATGCTGCGGGCGCTCTGGGTAGACACTGTTTTTGAAGATGGCGCCACGGCCCGCGGGATCGCCAGGCTCCCCCAACCAATTACTGATCTTTTGAAGGAGTTGAGTACTCAGGGACGGCGGCATGGCGGCCTCCATGCGGCATCGGGCACCCTTGGAGCCGGAGCCAGTGGCAGCGTTCGCCTGGCTCTGCTGCGGATTATCTACAAATCCGTAGGCCTGCCGGAGCAATACCCGGCAGCCAGCTTTGTGTTGTGGCTCAAGCATGAAAATATTTACGACGAGGTCCGCAGCCACGTCCAGCAAAACGGCTTTGATTGGGATGAAGAGTTGGATAATTTTTACGTTGCTGAAGGACTGCATGCCGCCTTGATCCAGGCAAAACCCCATCTCTTCTCCTCACCCGCTTCCTGCGTTGAAACCTTGAACAACCTCTATCCTTTTGAAGCGGATATTTCCAGTGACATGATGATCCATGCCATCCGTCAGGCGCTCAGCCGGGATGGAGTTTTCCCGCTGACCCTGATCGTTCTTGACGAGGTTCAGCAGTATATCGGCGGCAGTGCCGAGCGGTCGATTGAAGTTCAGGAGATGGTTGAAGCCATCGGTAAAAACATTGGCGGCAAATTGCTCTTTGTCGGCACCGGGCAAACCGCTCTCACCGGGGTCGCTCTCCTGGCCCGGTTGCAGGGCCGTTTCACCGTCCGGGTTGAATTGTCCGATACCGATGTTGAAGCGGTGATTCGCCAGGTCATCCTGGCCAAGAAACCGGAGGCCATCGCCCCCATCGATACCATGATGCAGGCCAACCTGGGCGAAATCTCCCGGCACCTGGCCGGCACCACCATCGGGCATCGCCAGGATGACTTGCCCTTTTTCCCCCAGGATTACCCCATCCTGCCAGTACGCCGCCGCTTTTGGGAACACACTTTGCGGGTTCTTGACCAAACCGGAACGGCTAGCCAACTGCGCAACCAGTTGAGCATGATCCACAAGGTAATTCAAACCAATCTCGACGATCCCCTCGGTCACGTGGTACCGGCCGATTATCTCTATTTTGACGCCGCCGACAAACTTCTCCAGGCCCGCATTCTTCCCCGTAAACTGTATGAAAAGACCATGAGTTGGAGAAACC
>JAOZRP010000533.1 GCA_029940125.1 bacterium | reverse complement strand
TGATTCGTTCGGCGGCCAAAACCGCTACGAGCCAAGCCCGAACATCCTTAAGTATCCCCGACAATTTCTTGTTTTTTTCACCCCTCAAGGGGGTACTGAAAAGAGTGACAGCCTTGCAGGAGTAAGGCACTTACACCTCAGTTTAGGTGCAAGTTGTTTGGTGCTCATGCGGAAGCGTCGGCTTCTGGAGGGATCCTGCTTAAGCTTTAAGGGAGTGCGGTCATGTTTGACTGGATGAAGCAGCTTTTAAATCGTTTGAAAGCCCAGACGGTACCGACTCAAATTGCCCTGGTCGGCGGCGTGGTGGTGCTTCTGGTCGGCCTGGTGACCATCCTGGTGGTTTCCTTTGGGACGTCCTTTGAGCCTTTGTATTACAACCTTGATCCTGATGACGCGGCTGAAATTATTCAGTTCCTGAAAAAAGAACGCATTGAATATCAACTTGTCGACCAGGGTCGGGTTATCAAGGTGCCCCGCAGGGATGTGTATGAAACCCGCCTGAAATTGGTGGGGAGCGACCTTCCCCGGGGTGGGGTTGGTTTTGAAATATTTGACAAGAGCAATCTCGGGGTCAGTGAATTTGTTCAGAACATCAATTACCAGCGGGCTCTTCAAGGTGAACTGGCCCGAACCATCAGGGAAATCCGCCAGGTGGAATCGGCCAGGGTGCACCTGGTCATTCCCAAGAAGTCACTTTTCATTGATGAACAGAAGGAGGCTACGGCTTCGGTTATTTTGAAGCTGAAGCCCGGCAACCGGCTGAATAAAGACCAGGTGGAAGGGGTTATGAAGCTGGTCGCCGGCAGCGTTGAAGGGCTGGAACCGGCCCAGGTGACGGTCCTTGACACCCGGGGGATGGTCCTGTCTCAGGAAATTCTCCAGTCTACAGATGATAAAACCATGACCGCCAGGCAGCTCAGCATCAAGCGGGACTATGAAAACAGCCTGGAAAAAAGATTGCGGACCATGATGGAACGGGTGGTGGGACTGCAGAAAGTCGTGGTCAGGGTTTCCGCCTCGATGGATTTCAGCCAGGTGGAAAAAACCGAGGAGATGTATGATCCGGACCTGAGTGCGGTGCGCAGCGAGCACCTTCTTTCCATGTCCAACCAGAAGCCGGCTGCGGCCGGACAGGGCGTGCCCGGTGTTGCTTCGAACGTGCCTGGAGGTGTCGCTCCGGGTCAGGCGGGAGCCGGGGGGGCGGCCGGCAGCCGGAAAGACGACCAGACCAGGAATTACGAGGTGAGCAAAACCGTCAGCCATACCCTGCTGCCGGTGGGAACGGTGAAAAGCATCAGTGTTGCCGTGCTGGTGGATGGAATCTATAAAGAAGCAGGTAAGGGACAGAAGCCGGAATTTGTTTCCCGCTCCGAAGAGGATTTACTTGTCTATACCAACATGGTGAAAAAGGCCATTGGCTTCAATAAAAAACGGGGAGACCAGGTTGAGGTTG
>JAOZRP010000532.1 GCA_029940125.1 bacterium | reverse complement strand
GCTAAAAGCTTAACGTATTTCCACGGAGAGGTGGCCGAGTCGGCTGAAGGCGCTCGCCTGCTAAGCGAGTGAGTGGGGAAACCTGCTCCGAGGGTTCGAATCCCTCCCTCTCCGCCATTTCAAACAAAAAGGCGGCACGTTAAACGTGCCGCCTTTTTTCTTTAGGCCGGACGGAAAACCAGCAGTGTCCGGCATGCTTTTTCTGCTGTTTTAAAGTCGGCAACCGGTGCTGTTTTCAGCGCTTTTGGCGCTCGATTGCCTGTTTTTCCAGCGGCTCATTTCGCTAAAGTTGCCAAACTCGCCCTTTCAGGGCTCAAACGAGGCAACTTTCACGCTCCAATCGCCGGGAAAAACAACGGGCTACCCTCACGATGTCGCTTCTGAAAACTGCACCGGTTGACAGTATGCAAGAACCTAACCGGACAGTACCGCCTTCAGATATATTTTTTTATTCCCTGCACCAGTTGCTCGACAACCTCATCCAGTTCACCCTGCAACCGAACGCCGCTCTGCCGGGGCGGCGGCAGTTCAATGCCAACCGGCTCAACCAGGGGCTGTAAATCCTTGTCCACGCAGCCCAGATCGGCCAGGGAAACCAGTTTTATCTTGATCCGCTTGGCCCTCATGATGCGGCTCAACGGCGGATAGCGCACCTCGTTAAGCCCCCGCTGGGCGGCAACCAGAACCGGCAGGGATGCGGCAATCACTTCCGTGCCGCCGTCAATTTCCCTGGTCGCGGTTATTTCATCGCCGGAAATCTCCAGCTTGGTAACCACGTTGACCTGCGGGATATCCAGGAATTCGGCCAGGAAAGCCGGAAACTGGGCCAGGCCGTCGTCAATGGCCTCCTTGCCGCAGAGGATCAAATCATAATCTATCTGCTTCAGCAGGGCCGCGGCAGCTTCCGCCACCCGGAACTGGTCGGCGTTTTCCAGCAGCGGGTCACAGACGGCAACCGCCTGGTCCGCCCCCATGGCCAGGGCCTGGGTAATGAAAAGGGTATTTGGCCGCGGTGGCAAAACACTGACAACTATAACCCGACCGCCCTGTTTTTCCTTGATTCTCAAGGCTTCCTCCAGGGCGTGTTCATCATAGGGATTCATGGTAAAGGTAATGTTGCCGCCGTCGATGTGGCCGTTGTCATCCAGAACGATTTTGGTTTCACTGTCAGGTGTTTGTTTGAGACAGACAACGATATTCATTATGTATACTCCTTGCTTATTTCCATCCGGAAACTACTTGCTGTTATCCCGTAGGCAGCCGGCAACAATTTCCGCCAGGTCGAGAACCCGCAGTTGCTTGTCAACCCCCAGGTTTTTAGCGGCGTTGTCCAGCATCACGTGACACCAGGGACAGGCGGTGGCAACAATCCCGGCCCCGACATCCAAAGCCTGCCTGATCCTGGTCTCACCCAGCCAGTTGTTGCCTTCCACCTCGTGAAACATGCGGCCGC
>JAOZRP010000191.1 GCA_029940125.1 bacterium | reverse complement strand
CCCTCAAGGGGGTACTGAAAAGAGTGACAGCCTTTCAGGGATAAGGCACTAATGCTTTACTGAAAGCTGACTGCTGATCGCTAAAAGTGTTCATCGGGAAATGGACATTTCCTGATGAACACGAACTGGGGTATTATTACATGGAAAATTTTCCTGGTGCAATAAAAAAGCCGACTGATCATGTGATCAGCCGGCTATGCTGGATGCTTTTGAAGGAAATAATCCTAGAAATTCGCGGCGCTTTTCTGAATGGGTATCACCGTCGGGGTGATGAAAATCAGCAGTTCGGTCTGTTCGTTCTTTTTATAGCTGTGCTTGAACAGGAGATCTCCAATCACCGGCACCTCGGAAAATCCCGGCACCTTCTGGTCGTCGTCGGTTTTATTCTTTTCGATAATGCCGCCGACCACCGCCGTTTCCCCGTTGTAGAGCAGCAGGGTGGTCTGGATCTGCTGGGTATTGATGGCCGGACCATCCGTAGTCATGACGCCGATGGAATCCTTGTTGATCTGGACATCCATGGCCACGTTGTCATTGTTGGTGATATGGGGAGTAACCTCAAGACTTAACTCCGCTTTTTTGAATTCCGTCGTCGTTCCTTCATCGGAAGTGGTCTGATAGGGGATTTCCATACCCTGGCCGATGCGGGCCTGGTGGTTGTCCAGGGCCAGAACTTTCGGGGTTGAGAGAATATGGGCCAGGTGTTTGTTTTTCAGGGCCGTCAGCCGGAGGTTCAGGTTGAAAACCCCCACCTTGCCGAAAATCATTCCCAGGCCGCTGGTGGCGCCGGAAGCAGGCATATTGACTACGTAGTTGTTGGTGACTGTCGGGGCACCGTTCCCCGGGTCGATGCCCGGTTGTCCCGTTAATCCGGAGTTGCCGTTGATGCCATAGTAATGATCGTTATGGGTGTCCCCGTAAGCGCCGCCCCACTGGATGCCGATATCCTTGACCGCGTCAGTTTCAATTTTGACGATCTTGGCTTCAATGAGTACCTGTTTAATGGGTGTATCAAGCTGTTCCAAAAGCGCCCGGGCATGTTTGATATAGGCGGGAATATCATTGATGATCAGGGTGTTGGTTCTCATATCAGTATCGATGGTGCCGCGTTCACTGAGTACTGATTTCAGCCTTGGTGCTACTTCATCAGCGGTAGCAAAATTAACCTTGATGATTTCGGTTACCATATCTTCCAGGGTTTCATTGGCTTTCTTGTTCTGGGCCCGGGCTTCCTTTTCCTCTTTAAAACGTTCCAGTGGCGCAATGCGGATGACGTTTCCCGTTCTTTCCATCCCCAGCTTGTTGGTGTTCAGCAGGATGTTGAACGCCTGTCTCCAGGGTACCTTTTTTAATTTGAGGGTTACCGTGCCCTTGACGTCGTCACCCATGATCAAGTTGTAGTTTTTAATGTCGGCCAGGAAGCGAAAAACGTTCTGGAGATCGGCGTCCTTGAAGTCAACGGTGACATACTTGCTGCTTCTGCGCCTTGGGGCTGCTGTCGCTGCCCTCCTGGGTTTGGTTTTTATTGCTCCCCCCTGTATTTTTACCGGTTGTTTCGGGGCGGTAACCTTGGCAGTCGGGCTTCCGGCCAGGGGGAGAGAGAGACGCAGCTCGTTGCCGGCCAGAGAAAACGTATATGCTGGTACCTGTTCCTGATCGGTGTCAAAAACCACCCGGGTTTTGTCGGGATAGGTCTGGTAGCGGAACCCTGAGAAAAGGGTTTTGTCCAGATCAGCTGAGATGTCAGCGGGTTCAAAAGTGGCGTTCGGGAAGTCGATGCCCAGCCGGGCAGGATTGTCCACATGAAACAAGTGGAAGGTTTTATGCCGCAGCATTTCCTGTTCGCCGGTGAAAATTACCAGTACCCTGCCTTCGGACAGACGGCTTTGCACGGTAACTTTCTGGGCCGCGGCTGCCGGAACCAAGCCGGGCAGACTGAAAAACAAGCCGATAAAAATTATTGCCATCATCAGACAGGATTGTATCCTTGATTTCATTTTATTTTACCCCCCTGGTCCTCTTCAACATGGAGTTTCAAAGTGATTTTCCGAATTTGCTGTTGGTCGTAGATGTCCAGATAAGGTTCAGCTACAACTATTTCATTTTCTCTTATTTCTTCGACAATACCGCTCAGGTTGCCCAGCTGATCGCCTTCCGTGATCGTGTAACTGATTTGTTCCGGATCTTCAACCATGGCAAAATGCCTGCCGGCTATCAGGATGCCCACCAGCTTGAACTGGTTCAGGGAATAGCGCTGCAGCGGCGTCTTTGGTTCCTTGGTTGGAATTGGACGTTCGATGGCATTGAAATTAATAAAGGGGCGGAAAGGATCCGGCTTCCCCAGCGAGTTATACTTGAACGATGGCTGGCTGTCCGACGGCGCGGCGATGGTCTTTTTCACCTCTTTCCCCTGGTTCAGGGCATGTGCCGACGACCCGTAAGCCGGTACCAGGACGCCAAAGGTCAGGAATGTTGCTGCCGCAAGCAATGACAGCTGTTTCAGCTTAGCTACCATTTTTCGTTTTACCTTTCTTCTGTTTATCCGTGAACGTATAAGTAATGGCTTTGAAGCGAGTTCTCACGGTGTCGCGGTCATCGATGACTTTGTAGTCGCGCAGCTCAAAATCACCAATGGAAACAATCCTTGGCATGGTGCATATATTGTTGAAAAAGCTGCTGAGGGCGTGATAGCCGCCGACCACTTCGATGTCGATGGGGACTTCGGCGTAAAAATCAACCGGTTTTTCTTTCTGGGGTTGAAAGAGCAAAAACTCAAGACCGGCCTCTTTGCCCAGTTTGGTAATCTGCATCAGCAGGCGCGGGATTTCCTTGGAATTGGGCAGTTTTCTGGAGGCAATCTTGAAGTCAAGCTGCAGGGCGGCAATTTCTTTTTCAAACTGTGGCAGCTGACTGGCTATCTGCTTCGTCTGGCTGAGAGTAAGTTGAGCCTTTTTATATTTTGCCTGTATCCTGGTTAACTGCTTGTGCTTGGGGGCGAAAAGGAAATAGTAGTACAGCCCTCCGATCGCGATGACAATGGCGACCAGGATTAAAATCTTTTTGCCGGTTGGGAGCTTATGAAGAAATTCTAAATTCAGATCCGCCATCCTAATTCCCCTTGGACTGACTGGCGTCGGCTTTTTTCTTTGCCGTAGCTGGGGTCAGCATTGAGTTAATCAGAAATTCTTTCAGTTCCAGGTCCTGTATTTTACTTGACTTAAGATAGACAAGTTCTGATTGGTGGAGAGGTAGAGACTGCTTTAGGTTGTCAAGAAAGTTGACAATGGTTTCATTGTCAATGGAAATTCCCTTGATGTTCAGACTGGATCCTTTTTTACTCAACTGGGTAAACCATAACTTGTCCGGTTTATACTGGTTGAGGTCGAAAAGGGTGTGAACTGGTTCCAGCCGGGCGGAATCCAGGTTGTCAATGATCGCGATTTTTTTGGCAATGGCTTCTTTTTGCCGCTTATAGTTGTTGATTTTGTCGATAACCGGTTTGAGGGCGGCAATTTCCCGCTGGGTCCGTTTCAGGTTGCGGGATACCCGGTGGATTTTTGTCAGCATGGAAAAATGCAAGTAGCCACAGACGGCCAGCGCCAGTATGATTGTTCCTATGCCAATGGCCAACTGTTTCTGCAGACTTTGTTTTTTACGTTCAGCACGAACCGGGAGGAGGTTTATTCTAATCATTTAATTCTATCCTTCCTTAATGCCAGACCTACAGCAACTCCAGCCAAGGGAGCGATATCCCGGATATATTCAAGATCGAATTTTTTTTCCGGGATGATCAAATTGCGAAAAGGATCAATGATTTCCGTGGGAATATTGGTTATTTCCTGAACGGCGTTGACGATGCCAGCCAGTTTGGCACCCCCACCGGCAAGGTAGATGGTTTCCACTTGATTGCCGGATGCGGAGGTGTGGTAAAAATCAATGGTTTTAGCAATTTCATTGATATAGGCGAAAGAGGCGTCAGAGATCAGCTTGTTAGTGTCTTCCTCCTTGAGCCCTTCGACGGGAACTCCCAGTTTCAGCTGCTCGGCGGTTTGATAATTCAGATTAAGCTGTTTCTGCAGCTGCTCCGTAATCTGCCGGCTGCCCACGGTAATATCCCGATTGAAATTGGATATCCCGTCCTTAATGATATTGATGTTGGTAATGTTGGAACCTATATCTACCAGGGTGACGATTTTTTCCGTGTCTTCCTCATAGTTGTATTCGTACATGTTTTCCAGGGCGAAGGTGTCCACGTCGACGATTGCCGGTTGGAGTCCCGCTTCTTCAATGACTCCCAGGTAGTCGTTAATAACATCCTTTTTAACGGCTACCAGCAGAACATCCATTTTATCATTGGCTTCCGGACTGGGGCCTAAAATCTGAAAATCAAGATTGACGTCAAAGATGTCATAAGGAATATGATGAACGGCTTCATCGTAAATGGTGCTTTCCACGGTTGCTTCATCCATCAGCGGCATGAGGATTTTTTTTATGATGACCGAGTGGCCGGAAATGGAAGTGCAGACCTTCTTTTTCTTGATTTTCAGGTTTTCCGTCAGGTTTTTGATGGCATTGACTATGGCCATGGAGTCCATGATGGTGCCGTCGACAATGGTGTCGGTTGGCAATACCGTATAACCAAAGTTCTGCAGAGTGTACCTTAAACCTGAATTTTTCAGTTCCACGACTTTGATGTAGCTGGAACCGATATTAAGTCCGATCAGGGTTGGCGATTTTTGGAAAAACATAGTCCTCCAAAGTGTTTGCTGAATTCTGAATTAAATGCCGTTAAAGATAAGACGCGCTGGTTTGGTTGTTTGGTCACAGAGACAAAAAACGTTTTACCAATCAGATTGAGATATTATACCTGTCGACGGTTTTCTCAATAATTTTAGTTTTTTTTAAAATATTTGAGAAAATAATGAGCAAAATCAGTGCCATTGAATATTTCACTTGACGCAAAAAGGCTGTACATGTGTTCCCGGAAGGCCATGACATGTTGGAATTATTGTGTTTTTTTTGTTTTGCCGGGTAGGTGAATGTGGTTGAATCGACAGGATTGTGTATCTTGAAGTACAAAAAAGTAACCAGTTTCCGTCCGGAAACGGCCGTTTCCGGGTGAGCTGTCAGCCGTCAGCCTTTGGTTTTTGGCGTAATGATTTTTTGCTATTTCAAGGTTTTTCTGAAAGCGGACTGCTTTGCACTGAAAACGTCGATCGGGAAGTGAACG
>JAOZRP010000531.1 GCA_029940125.1 bacterium | reverse complement strand
CAGTCCCATGAGCTATCTCCCCTTATACTCTGGTTGTCTCTTTTCAGTGAAAGACCGCACCCCTTCATGCCAGTCATCGGTATTCATGCAGGCCAGAATCGCTTCCGCTTCCGCCAGCAGGACGGTTTCCAGATCCCACAAAGGCCCCTTGTGCAGCAGCTTCTTGGCGAAAGCCATGGAAACCGGGGCTTTCTCAGCCAGCAGATTGGCCAGTTGAAGCGCTTCCAGAAGCAGCTGGTCCAGGGGCACGGATTTAAGCGCCAGTCCCAGGTCCACTGCCGCCGGTCCATCAAGGATGCGGCCGGTATAGACCAGTTCCTTGGCTTTCATCATCCCCACCAGTTTCACCAGATGGGACGTAACCCCACCACCAACAAAAGTTGCCAGGCCGGTTTCCGGAAAACCGATGGTCGCCGTATCGGCCATCAGCAGCAAATCACCGTTCAACGCCATTTCACTGCCGGCACCCCGAGCCGGACCATTAACCGCCACCACTACTGGCTTGGGAAAGTCATGCAGCTGCCGGGTGGTTTCATGGGCCAGGAAGATATACTCCCGCTTCTCCCAGGGAGTCCGTTCACCGGCCGAATGCTTTTTCAAATCAGCCCCGGCACAGAATGCCTCCTTATCACCTTTTTCCCGCTTCCAGGTGGTGCCGGTCAGGATCAGCGCCCTGATGCCGTCATCGCCGCGGGCGTCTTCCAGTACTGCCCGCAGGTCATAATACATCTGCTCAATCACCGCGTTCATCCGCTCGGGGCGGTTCAACCTGATAATCCCAACTTTTCCCTCCCGGTCGTAAAGGACCGTTTCCAGCTTCATCTTCTTCTCCCTTCGCAATTAGGAATAGTCGCAACAAAAATACCCCATGCATGGCATCCAACCTGCACAGGGTAAAAACACAACCAAAACAATCGACATTAAAAACCGACGGCTGCCGCCGTCCCGTGCTAGCATCAGGCAATCCCTACTGTAAGCTGCCAGCTTAAACAACGCTGTTATTAAAGCGTGCCCCTAACACCATTGATGTAATTATTCAACTACTTTTTTCAAACTTTACCACCACCCAATCACCATGACAATTGAGGTATTAGTATGATCCGTTTTCCTTAGGCATGGATCTACTCTTGCCCTGGCATATTTTTCTGACCACGATGTGGAGGTACTCAAAACCTCAGCGGCTCTATGGCCACGATTTCCCTGTCACTGAAGCCTACATGGAATGCAAAACAATCCGGGAAGGCCAATCACGATGATCAATATTGCAAACTTTCATCAAATAATAGCGCGGCACTTAAGTTTTCCAATGACGTCGACAACACTTTTTTGATGCACTACAGGAGACAATATATGAGAAACACAAAAACAGGGGTCACCATCACAGATATGCGCAGGATGGAGGTATTTCAGATCATTTAAGGAGAGAGAAAAGGCATTCAGCTGCTACAGGAGGTCGAAAAAAGAA
>JAOZRP010000530.1 GCA_029940125.1 bacterium | reverse complement strand
TTTAAATATATTAAGAGGTAGAAAAGGAGAGTAAAGATGAAAAAAACAATGTTTATCGCAGTCTTGGCTTTGGGTCTGGTCTTGATGAGCATGCCGGCGGCGTTTGCCATCGAGTTGGGGACAAATATTACGATTTATGATGGTTCTACATATGGTACCAATAGTTGGTATGGAACTCAGGAAGACAATGAAGTCGAATGGCAGTCTGTTGCCAATCAGAGTTGGGATCTGGAAGGAATGTTTCTTAAAGGGACAACTCTTTCACTAGTAGGTGGATGGGATTTTACTAATGAAACGTTGCATTCGGCTCCCTCTCAGTATGATAGAGATGGGGATAAGTACTACACATCTGGTGACGTTTTTATTGATGTAGATGGAGTTAGTGGGTATGATGAGGTATTTGATGTAGCATGGGCAGATGGTAATTATACCTTGTATAAACTTGATGCTGATAGCAAATATTTAACAACTACCTATGTAAATGAATCCAATCCATGGAAGTATTTAAGTGATGGTGATATTGTTACCAATGCTAGCGGTAGTTTTTCTATGGTTCAGTTAACAGTAGCCGAGGCTGAAGCCGTAGGACTCGAAGGTAGTGATACACATAACGTAGTAAGTTTTGATCTTTTGCCTATACTTAATGACCTTGGTGTTTCAAAGACTGGTTTTACCGCCCATTTCACCATGGAATGCGGCAATGACAACCTGATGGGTGCCGCTCCTGTTCCCGAACCCCAGACCCTGCTGCTGATGGGCATCGGCCTCCTCGGTCTGGCCTTTATCGGCCGCAAAAAGCTGGGGGATCGTTCTTAATCACCTCTCTCTTCTCTTCATCGTGACATGTGAAAGAGCCGGCCAATGGTGGCCGGCTCTTTCGCTTTGCGCGGCAAAGTGAATGGCGGGAGATTATTTCTGGTAGGATTCCACGTTGATCTCCCCGGCACAGTGGACGCCCTTGCCCACCTCGTCATCGTAGATCTGGATGTGGACGCTATTGCATTTGGGGCATTTTTTCAGGCTTTTTTCCTCGGTTGTCAGATGTTTTTCATAGTCACAGTCCATGCAGAGCAGTCTCCAAGCCATGATACCACCTCCTTCTGTTTTTGATTGGTAACCAGCAGTCGGCGGTCAGCATTCAGCGTTGATAAAGTTGAGCTTCAGAATGGATGGAATTCAAGAATCATGGCACGGGGTTGGAATAAGCCGTTTTACGGTTCAACCCCCTGGACAAGCTGAGTGCTGATCGCTGAGAGCTGAAAGCGCGTTATGGGGAAACCGCACTTCGCCCATAGCGCTTACTAAAAATATAATCCGCTTTTGCGCAAAGGCAAGAAAAATTTTTCCGGGGGTCAGTGAAAGAGGGATGAACCGATGTGGTCCAGGGGCTGCCCGGTTTCGAGGCGGCGGCAAGCTGTTTTTATCGGGGGAATGAAGTACTGGGCAAAATACGGGAATGATTGTGT
>JAOZRP010000529.1 GCA_029940125.1 bacterium | reverse complement strand
CGGCTCGGTGGACGACGGCAAATCCACCCTCATCGGCCGCCTGCTCTACGACAGCAAGCTCCTCTACGAGGATCAGCTTTCAGCCCTCAAAAAAGACAGCAAAAGGGTGGGCAGCGTCGGCGGCGACATCGACTACGCCCTCCTTCTTGACGGCCTCAAAGCCGAACGGGAGCAGGGGATCACCATTGACGTGGCCTATCGCTACTTCTCCACGTCAAAGCGAAAATTCATCATCGCCGACACCCCCGGCCATGAACAATATACCCGCAACATGGTTACCGGCGCCTCCACCGCCAACCTGGCAATCATCCTGGTTGACGCCCGCCAGGGCGTTGTCACCCAAACCAGGCGCCACACGTTCATTGTTTCGCTCCTGGGAATCAAGCACGTTATCCTGGCGGTCAACAAAATGGACCTGGTGGACTACGACCAGGAAGTTTTCGACAAAATCTATACCGACTACCGCGAATTTATCACCCGGCTGAAGATTCCCGATCTCCACGCCATTCCCCTCTCCGCCCTCAAAGGCGACAACGTGGTGGAAAAATCAAAACACACTCCCTGGTATTCCGGCCCGCCGCTGCTGGAACTGCTGGAAACCATTCACATCTCTTCCGACCGCAACCTTATTGATTTTCGTTTTCCCGTTCAATACGTCCTGCGCCCGGATGCCGGTTTCCGCGGCTATGCCGGGAAAATAGCTTCCGGTGTTGTCCGTCCGGGTGATGACATCCTTATCCTGCCGTCGGAGAAGAGAACCAGGATCAGGGAAATCATCACCTATGACGGCAATCTGGACTATGCCTTCCCTCCCCAATCGGTGACCTTGACCATTGCCGACGAGATTGACGTCAGCCGGGGGGATATGCTGGTTCATCCCGATAATATTCCCAGGGCTGGCCGTCATTTTGAGGCCATGCTGGTCTGGATGGATGAAAAGCCCCTGGACAGCTCGCTCAACTTTTTCTTCAAGCACACTACCAAAACCACGAAGGTACGCATTGATAAAATACGCTATAAAATTAATGTCAACTCACTGCGCAAGACCGAAACTGAAAATCTGCAACTTAACGAAATTGGCCGCGTGGTCTTAACCACCAGTACGCCAATCTTTTTTGATCCTTATCTGAAAAACCGTCAGACCGGCAGCTTTATTATCATTGATCCGCTTACCAATAACACTTCGGCGGTAGGCATGATCATCGACCGGGTGGCCAGCGACCAGCTGCCTTCACGCATAACTTCTCCGGACTCCGCAACCCGACCCGACCGCAGCCTGATAACTTCAGCGGAGCGCCAAACCAGGATGAAACAAAAGGGGGCCACCATCTGGATTACCGGCCTTCACGCCTCCGGCAAGAACGAACTGGCTTACGCCCTGGAACGGCAACTTTTCGATCTCGGCCACACCGTCGTCGTTCTCGACGGCGCTTCCGTCCGCTCCGGCCTCAGCCGGGAGCTGGATTTTGA
>JAOZRP010000528.1 GCA_029940125.1 bacterium | reverse complement strand
GTCAACAAAGGTTCAGGGAACATCGAGAAAAATATGGAAAAATAAGCAGAAAAATTCAAATCTTTAAACTCCGGCATTTGTCAATCCCCTGCCGGTATGGTATAAAGCCGTGTATGTCAACGTATAGGTCGCAAACCGGAGAGATGGCCGAGAGGTCGAAGGCGGTTGACTCGAAATCAGCTGTGGGCTACGCTCACCGTGGGTTCGAATCCCACTCTCTCCGCCAGTTAAAAGGACTTTCCGGGTTCTCCCCCGAAAGTCCTTTTATTTTTGTCCGCCGCAATTATGATGGGAAAACGCAAGATATATGACGTCTGCATCATCGGGGCCGGACCGGCCGGCAGCTACCTGGCAACGCTCCTGGCCCGGCGGCAGCTCTCCGTGCTGCTGGTCGAGCGATCGCCGCTCCCCCGGGACAAAGCCTGCGGCGGCGGCCTGTCCTCCAAAACATTGCAGATTCTCGGCCTTTCCCCAGCCGCCTTAAAGGCCCGGAAAATTTCCGGAACCTACCTTGCCTTTAAAGACCAGGCTATTTTCTACCAGGAAATGCCCGGGGCCGGCTACACGGTCGACCGTTCCCACTTTGATTACCACCTGGCCCGGATGGCTGAAGATGCCGGAACAACCCTGATGACACCGGCAGCATTCGAGAAATATTCCAGCGGAAAAACAACCATCACCATCACCACCTCGGCAGGGACAGCCACCGCCAGAATCCTGGTGGGAGCCGACGGGGCATTCAGCCGGGTGCGCCGGCAGCTTTTTCCGAATCGTAAACCGCGCCTGGCTCACGCCGTTCAAGCCCGGGCCTACCCTGAAAAAGATCAACGGCTGCTGGAACGCTTCGGCACCCGTACCTGGATGGATTTCGGCGCCATCGACAAGGGCTACGGCTGGATTTTTCCCCGGCAGGATCATTTCAACATCGGCCTTTACAAGGTCTCAACCACCACGGGCAACCGTTCCCTGCGGCAGCGGCTGGCGGCGTTCGCGAGCGGCAATCCGCTGCTGCGCGCCTGCCGGCTTGAAGGCGTCAGGGGCGGCGCCCTGCCCCTCGCCCTTCCGGGAGCGGACGCCGGCCGGGGAACCATTCTTTTGGCCGGCGACGCCGCCGGCCTCTGCGAAAGTGTTTTCGGTGAAGGAATCTATTACGCCCTGCGCAGCGCCCGGCTGGCGGAAAAAAGCATCATGGATTATTTGAACGGCGGAGAAACACTGGAAAAAAGTTACAACCAAGCCATCAAAAAAATGACCAGAGAGCTGTTTTTTTCCCGCCTTCTGGCCGAAATCATTTACGGCCATGCCCGGCTGACCTTTGACTGGCTGGTAACCAATGAATGGGTCAACCGGCAGTTTGTCGACCTGATCCGGGGGGCGCAGAAGCACTCGACCTGCCTGGTAAAAATCGCCGCCGGCGTGCCCCGCTGGATCGCCGCTCCCCGACGGCAGGTGGTTGACCCGGAAAAGTTATT
>JAOZRP010000190.1 GCA_029940125.1 bacterium | reverse complement strand
TGCCGGCGGGCTGGGAAAACAGTCTGCCCGAATTTCCCGCCGATGCCAAGGGTATGGCCACCCGGGCGGTTTCCGGCAAGGTCATCAACGCCTTGGCGGCCGGCATCCCCGCCTTGATGGGCGGTTCCGCCGACCTTGCCCCTTCCAATAAAACGCTGATCAGCGATGCGGTTGATTTTGCCGCGGGCAGCTACGAAGGACGCAATATTCATTTCGGAGTCCGGGAACATGGCATGGGGGCGGCCTTGAACGGCATGTCCCTCCATGGCGGGGTTGTTCCCTATGGCGGCACGTTCCTGGTTTTTTCCGATTACATGAAACCGGCGATCCGGCTGGCGGCCATGATGGGACGCCAGGTGGTCTATGTATTCACCCATGACAGCATCGGCCTGGGGGAGGACGGTCCCACCCACCAGCCAATCGAGCACTTGGCTGCTATGAGGGCGATTCCCGGTCTGACCGTCATCCGGCCGGCCGATGCCAACGAAACGGCGGCCGCCTGGCAGGTGGCTTTGAAACAGCAGAACGGTCCCACGGCGTTGATCCTGACCCGGCAGAATGTCCCCACCATGGACCTGGACCTTCAGCTTGTTCGTGACGGAGTTGCCCGGGGTGCCTATGTGGTCAGTGATCCCGGTTCCGGTACCCCGGAAATTATCCTCATGGCTACCGGTTCGGAAGTGTCCCTGGCTCTGGAAGCCGGGAAACTGCTGGAGCGCCGGAATATTCCCGTCCGGGTGGTCAGCATGCCGTCCTGGGAACTGTTTGACCAGCAGCCGGCTGATTATCGCGAAAACGTCCTGCCGTCATCGGTTGCCATCCGCGTCAGCATCGAGGCTGGATCAACCCAGGGTTGGCATCGCTACCTGGGTGATCAGGGTATGGCCATCGGCATCGATCATTTTGGCGCCTCGGCGCCCTACCAGGTGCTCTATGAAAAATTTGGCCTGACCGCCGGTCAGATTGTGCAAAAAGTTTTAGCGGCCCGCTAGGAGGGAGAGCAAATTATGGATCCTCGGATTAACCATCAGCGCCTTTTCTCCGGTCCCAGCGCCGGCCGCATCGCCGCGCGGCTGGATGCCTGGGAAAAAGCCAAATTTGCTGAGCGCCTGTGGCGGCACGACGGGACCCTGTGGGTTCCCGATCCTGAACAGGCGGCAGCGGCGCCGGAGCTGGAAAATCGGCTGGGCTGGCTTGACCTGCCGGAGTCCATGGCGGCTGAAGCCGTTCAATTGAAAGAGTTCGCGGATGAAATCAGGAGTGACGGCATAACCGATATCGTGCTCCTGGGCATGGGCGGCAGCAGCCTGGCACCCGAAGTCCTGATGACGATTTTTGGCAACGCGCCCGGATTTCCCGTCCTGCGGGTACTGGACAGCACCCACCCAGACGCCATCGCCGTCCTTGACCAAAAGATTGATCCGGGCCGGACTTTTTTCCTGGTTTCCAGCAAATCCGGTGGCACCATCGAGACCCTTTCATTTTACAAATATTATTTTCACCGGGTGGCCGAAGTGGTGGAAAATCCCGGAAACCACTTTGCCGCTATTACCGATCCGGGTTCCAAACTGGAAAGCCTGGCCCGGGAAAAGCGCTTCCGCCGGATTTTCTTCTCGCCGCCTGACGTGGGCGGCCGTTATTCAGCCTTGACCTATTTTGGTCTGGTGCCGGCAGCCCTGATCGGCCTTGATATGGCTGAGCTGCTCAGGCAGGCGGCGGTCATGAAAGCCGCTGCTGGAGCCGGAATTCCGGTGCCGGAGAACCCGGCGCTGGTCCTGGGGGCGTTTTTAGGGGAAATGGCTCTGGCCGGCCGCAATAAAGTGGTCTTCCTGCCCACGCCGCAACTGGAGCCATTTGGAGTCTGGATTGAACAGCTGGTAGCTGAAAGCACCGGCAAGCTGGGGCGCGGCATCCTGCCGGTGGTGGGAGAATCTCTGCTGCCTCCGGATGCCTATGGTTCCGACTGCTGCTTTGTCTCCCTGCAGTTGGCCGGCGATGCGTCTCCATCCCTTGAGTCTGGGCTTGAGGATCTGCAGACCGCCGGTTTTCCGGTGGTGGTGATAACGGTAAACCAGATAATGAGCCTGGCCCAGGAATTTTATCGCTGGGAGATGGCAACGGCGGCGGCCGGCGCCGTGCTGGAAATAAATCCTTTCAATCAGCCCAATGTCGAAGCAGCGAAAATAAAAGCCCGGGAACTGATGGAAATCAGCAAAAAGACCGGAAAGCTGCCGGTTTCAACCCCGCTGTTTCAAGATGGCCAATTGTCCGTTTATGGACAGCCGCTGCCGCAGCCTCCTTCGTCAATCGGCGAATACCTGCGGGAGTTTCTGCAATTAGTCAAGCCAGGTGACTATCTTGCCTTGATGGCCTACCTGCCCATGGGACAGCAGGATCAGCTTCTGCAGCGTTTGCGCGAAGCTCTCAGGGGGCGCTGCCGGGTGCCTGCAACCCTCGGCTATGGTCCCCGGTTTCTGCATTCAACCGGCCAGCTGCACAAGGGAGATGCCAACCAGGGGGTTTTTCTCCAGCTGACTGCTGATCCACTCCAGGATATTGCCATTCCCGGTGAGCCTTATACGTTCGGCACCCTGATTGCCGCCCAGGCCCAGGGGGATTTTCAGGCTTTGGAAGACAATGGCCGCCGGCTGCTGCGTATACACCTTGGCAGTTTGCTTAAAGATGGCCTGGAACGGCTCATCTCCCTGGTGGAAGCTGACTGATGGCTGAGTATGCCCTGACCGGCGACGTGGGAGGCACCAACACCCGCCTGGGGATAGCGGTTAAGGGACGGTCCGGCCGGCCGGAACTGCTGCACCAGTCCACCTATCCCAGTCGTGAATTTCATTCCCTTGAAGACATCCTTGCTGACTTTATCACCCGGCACCAGGTATCTTTCAAGGCGGTTTGCCTTGGAGTGGCCGGGGCGGTCATTGACGGCTGGGTAAAAACCACCAACCTGCCGTGGAAAATTTCCACTGCTGATCTTGTCCGTTCTTTCAACTGGCCGCGGCTCAGACTGGTGAATGATCTGGTAGCGGCGGCCTACGCGGTGCCGTTCCTGCATCATGATGAGCTCTTTTTTCTGCAGCATGGTTTCCCGGCAGGAAAAAGCGGCGCTAATATTGGCTTGATGGCTCCCGGTACGGGCCTGGGCACCGCTCTTCTCATTGCCTGCGACGGGACGTATGTGCCGGTGGCGTCTGAGGGTGGACACGTGGGGTTCGCACCGCGTAAGCATGAAGATCTGGGATTGTGGCAGACAATGGCGAAGCAGTACGGGCATGTAAGCCTTGAACGGCTCCTTTCCGGTCCCGGCCTCTACAATATTTACTGCTGGCTGCGGGACAGCGGTCGCTACGATGAGCCAGCCTGGCTGACGGGCCAGCTGGATCCGGAAGACGCTCCCCGGTTGATTGCCGAATATGGTTTAAAAGAGGGTGTGCCCCTGTGCCGGGCGGCGCTGGAAAAGTTTGCCGCCCTGCTGGGAGCAGCGGCGGGAGACCTGGCCCTTATCGGCATGACCCACGGCGGCCTTTTTCTAACTGGCGGCATTCCGCCGAAAATTCTGGAGATTCTGCGTGAACCGGAGTTTATTGAGGCTTTCAGCCATAAAGGCCGCTTGAGTGAATTGATGTCGCGCTTCCCAGTTGCGGTCATCCTCAATGAGCAGGCGGCCCTGCTGGGGGCGGCGCATTGTGCTTTTAACCACCTTCTCTAAATATTTCCGGCGCCGACAACCTGATTTCTGCCGTTTTCCTTGGCTTCCAGAAGGGCCTGGTCGGCGGCCCTGATCAGCTGTTCCGGGGCAGATGGTCTTTCTCTCTCTGCCGTTTCGGACCGCAGGGTGGCCACGCCGATGGAAATAGTGACCCGGATTGCCTGGCTGCCAGCCAGTTTAAAGTCATGCCCGGCGATATTTTTCCTGATGCGTTCAGCAATCTCCCGGCCGGCGCTGCTGTCCGTATGGGGAAGCAGCACCACGAATTCCTCGCCGCCATAGCGGGCGAAGATATCGCTGCGGCGCAAATGGGTATTGATAATGCCGGCAATCTCACGCAGGACCCGGTCACCTGCCTGGTGTCCCCATTGGTCATTGATGTTTTTGAAGTGATCAAGGTCACAAAACAGGCAGGTCAGGGGCTGACCATAACGATGGGTCCTGGAAACCTCGTCCTTGACTCTTCGATCGAAAAATCCACGGTTGAAAATTCCGGTTAGGGGGTCGGTTAGTGCTACTTTCTTTAAACGTTCATGGTTCAGGGTGTTTTCCAGGCACATGGAAACCACTGAGCACAGGTGCGAAAGGAAATCGACATGCCCGTCATTGGCATAGCGTTCGGGTTGAGTGCTGCCCAGATTGAGGCTGCCGATCATGTTTTCCCGTCTTTTCAAGGGCAGAAGGGCGATAGATGCCGGTTCCGGTGAGCATCCGGGAAAAAGATAGTAATGCTGACGGGGTTGGTAGGCCCCCAGCCAGGGAACCGGGGGAAAAGGAAATAGTGTGGTCAGTTTTTGGGGATGGGGCAGAAAAATGAGGCCCTGGTATTTTTTCGCTGGTGAGTCGGTACTGGTTATCAGTGTTTCCAGTTCCTGCCGGGGATCAATCAGGGCCAGGGACAGATATTCAAGTTTGAAAGTAGAACGGTAGTCATGGCTGAGCAGGGAAAACAATTCCGCGAAGGATTCAGCCCCGATCAGCTGGAGTTCCAGTTGATCAAACCGCCTTTTTTTCCCTTCATTTTCCTTGGCTTGACGCAGCAACTCCCGCATCTGTTCCCGCAGACGTTCATTTTCTTCCAGAAGCAAGCTGTACTCATCGATTCCAAAGGAAGGTGCGGTTGATGGCCGGTCAGACACAGTGACTCATCCTTGTCAGCATGGGTTGCACGATTCCAGCATGCATGAAAGATACCATGCACATGGGAAAGCGATCTACAAGGTAGAAGGTTCCCTGCTCTGGTGATGCCGAGAGTAGATCAGGGTGATTGCAAAAATGTTACATATTTGTAAAAAGTGAATTGAAATTCCCAGAAGAAGGGACAAGATTCCGGTCCCGGTCAGTGTCCTATCTGGCTTTCAGGGCTTTGAGAATATCCTCATCCCTGGGGAAAACACCAACCATTTTCTTCGAGTAAATCAGCTCATTGTCCACCGATATTTCAAAAACCCCGCCGCTGGATCTGATCATCTGCACCTTGCTGTTTGTTTGTTCCTGGATTTTTTCCGCCAGCCTGGCGGCCCGGGGCTGGTAGTTTCATACCCCGCAGTATTCGATGGTGATCCGCATGGCCTGCTCC
>JAOZRP010000527.1 GCA_029940125.1 bacterium | reverse complement strand
TAAGGCACTAAAAGCTAAAGGCTGATAACTAACAGCCCACCCGGAAACGGCAGTTTCCAGATGGGAACTAGTCATGTTATTATTCCCCGTGGATCTATTACCCACCATTCTACCGGCATAAACACCGCACCATATTGTCAGAAGATAGGAATCCCGAGGTAAAATGTCAAGTCTGAGGGCCGCATGCTTTCATCGCAAACCGTAGCGCTCCCTGATCATGGTGGACAATTCATCGGTCAACCGCAGGATTTTTTCCGTCCAGGCAACCGGCAGAGAACCGCAGCCGCAGCTGGGGGTAATGAAGCTTTGGGCCAAAACGGCTTCGCGGCGAAAACCCATGGACTCCAATTTCGCTATCTGGCCGGCAAACTGCTCAAACAGCGACACGGTGCTTTCCCGCAGCACCGCCTCGCTGGTCGGGACAATGCCCCAGGCCAGGAAACCGCCGCGATCAATAAAACGGTGCAGGTCCTCGTGATATAAAAACAGGTTGTCCACGTATTCATAGGCATCGAAATTGAGCACGTCAACCGAGGTCTGCAGCAGCAGGGACCAGTCGGTATTGCCGCAGCAATGCACGCCGCTCAGACCCTTGACCACCGAAAAGGCTTCATCAAGCATGGCCACCACGGTTTCCCGGGACAGGGAACAGAACGCGGTGCCGAAAGAAACCATGTACGGTTCGTCAAAGAACATCATTACCAGCTGGTCCGGAAACAGCCGCTGCAGAAAATCTTCCTGCCAGCGGGCTTTCATCGCCAGGTGCTTCACCAACACGTCAGCCAGGGTTTGATCATAAATAATGGATTTTTTATCCGCGGTGGTCACTGTCAGGCCGAAACTGACGGGACCGGTTACCTGTCCCTTGACAATTTTCACCGGCAGCCGGGCCTTGCGCCACAAGGGTGGAACCTCCCAAAGCCCGGGAGCATAGGTTTTGCTCATGGCAAAATATTCCACGTCATCGGCAATAATCCTGGCGTAAAAAGCTTCCAGCTGCTCCGGGAACGCCGGGCTTTCGGCATCCACGAACATCTGCTTCCCGGGGATGTCCATGATCAGGCCCGGGAACTGCTCCGCGTACTGGGCATACATGTTTTCCAGGTAGCTGCGATTGGGAAGCTGCGGCCAGAACGGCGCTTCCCGCAGCGAGGACATGATGGCTTCAGCCGCCTCCTCAACCCGAAGATGGGGCAGACTGCCAATGCCGGTTGCCATGCATTGAGGTGTAAACGTCTTTTTATCAATAATCGTGCTCATGCAAGAAAATCCTTGTTTCCCGCCCGGGCCCCTGGTTCCCGGTTCAACCATCTAGTCATCCTCCCCGACTTACCATAGAAGACAAATGAATTCAATTTATTACTGGAAATTGCGATCATATTCTCCCAGCTTGACTTTTCAATCTTTTTGCGGGCAATATCAATCAGTTTCCCTTCCAGCTTTAACCTTAGTGCCTTATCCCTGAAAGGCTGTCA
>JAOZRP010000526.1 GCA_029940125.1 bacterium | reverse complement strand
CCCCGGAGGAAGTCATCCAGGGTCAGGACGGCGTATTTGGCCCGAATGAGCTGGTTTTCGCTCTGGGTTTCCAGGTAAAAGACGTTGGGCGGCAGCAGCTTGTTGAGCCAGGCCAGGGTTGCTTTCCGGTAGGCGTTGTTGTAGCTGTCCACCAGGACGTAGAGATCCAGGATGCCGTCCCGGTAGTTGCCGCTGCGCAGGCAGGAGCCGTAAAAAAGGATGGCCTGCAGGCTGTTGCCGAACTGCCGGCGCAGTTTTTCCACCAGGGCGCTGGTTTCCGGCGCCGACACCATGGCGGTTTGTTCATGGATCATGGTTAACAGTGACGAGGGAAGAGGTTTCATGACGGCAGCCCGACAAAAGAGATGGTGCCGCCGTGGCGGACGGTGATCGGATCATCGGCGCCGGGTGGATGGTACAGCTGGCCGTCCAGGGTGTAGGGGCTGGCGCAGAATATCTTTACCTGCTTCACGTTGCGGCTCTGGTAGCCGGACCCCGGCCCGCCGTGGGCGGGGGGGCGGCCGAAAACAAGCTTGAACATGGTGGTCAGTATATGTTGTGCCTGGTCGCTGACGCTGGTGAAATGCAGGGGATCGTTTTCCTCTCCCCAGTAAGGATGCAGGCCGAAAAAAAGGCGTTCCAGGGCGCTGACCAGGACAATCAGGTAACGATCTTCAGTACCTTTATCCCGGTTGAGCTGGATGGTCATGGGAACGGCCTGTATAATTTTTCGACGTTGAAATCCCAGGATGGCCAGCAAAAAGCGGATCATTACCAGCCCGGGGCCGAACTCGCCGCGGAGGCCGTGCCGGTTGATCCGCCGGTGAAAAAATTCGATGCCCTGGGGGATGACGGCGGCGCCGAAAAACATTCCAAACCGCGAAATTTTTTCATCATGCTGCACCTCCAGGACCGGCCGTTGAACAATATTTATCTTCTTTCCGTCGTCCAGGTGTTGCAGCAGGCGCGACAAAGCTTTTTCCTTTCGGCCCTTCAGGCCGATGTCACCGGCAGTCATGCTGGTTGTTCCGGCCTTGAGGACGGCCAGCAGGGGCGGTTCGGGGAAAGGCTTGAGAGTGAAAAGGGAAGTCAGCGCCGCCTGGATCGTCCCGTCGCCGCCGTTGAGGACCAGCAGGTTTACCCCCGCCCGGCCGAAAGCCGCCAGGGCGGCGTCGATTTCTATTGGATTTTTGGCTTCACGGTGTTGGATTTCCGGCCGCCCGGCCAGCAGTTTTTCGATCGGCCGCAGGCCGTTTTTATTGCCGCCGCTTAAAGGATTGCTCAGCACCCCGATTGACCAGTCATGATTTTTCCGGCCTGCCGGCGGTGCCGTCTGGTTTTCAGGGTCAAACAAGCTTCTGGACTCCGACATTATCCTAAACCCTGAACGGGTTAATTCCCGCGTTTTGCTTTTTTATCACCGCAATTCGGGAGTCAGTTGCTGATCTGGTACTTCTCATCCCCGGCTGCCGTCCGGCAGTA
>JAOZRP010000189.1 GCA_029940125.1 bacterium | reverse complement strand
ATGACGCAGGTTGCCGCGTAACGATGAAGATGGAGTTGTTACGAAGCCATCACCTTTAGATCCAGATGCTTTCCGTCGCTGAAAGCTCCCCGGCCCGCCGGGCAATCTGCTCGATCATCTCCGGAAAGACCTCCTTTCCCCCTAAACTGATAATGACATCGTGGACCGTCGGCTGACGCTCTTCCTGGAACAGGGCCGCCCGGATTTCCTGGGAAACGGTGCCGCCGACGCCATAGGAAACCGCCCGGTTCAAGACAATCAGGCGCTTCCTGCCTTTGACCAGCCGCAGCAGCTCCCGGCGGGGAAAGGGCCTGAACAGACGCAGCTTTAACAGACCAACCGAGTATCCGTCCCGGCGCAGCCGGTCAACCGCCACCCGCACCGTGCCGGTCAGGGCTCCCGAACAGCAGAAAACCGTATCCGCGTCCTCGCAGCGGTAGGATTCAATGTGTTCATAGCGCCGGCCGAAGCGCTCGGCAAACTGCCGGCAGCCGTCCGCCAGAACATCCCCGGCCTCTTCCATGGTTTTGGCAATATTTTTTTTCAACTCGTAAAAACCATCGGGAAAGGCGGCAGCGGAAAAGGTTTCGGGGTTGTCAGGATCAAGAAAATGCCGGGGCCGGTAGGGCGGCAGGAAGGCATCCACCTCGGCCGCCGCCGGCACCATCAACGGCTCCATGGTATGGGAAAGGATGAAGCCGTCGATCATCACCATCACCGGCAGCAGAATCCTTTCACTCAGCCAGTAGGCCTGGATGATGGTGTCGAGGGCTTCCTGGGAGGTCTCGCAGTAAATCTGCAGCCAGCCGACGTCGCGCTGGGAAAAGCTGTCGCTCTGGTCGCACCAGATATTCCAGGGCGCCCCCAGGGCCCGGTTGGCATTGACCAGGACCATCGGCATCCGGGCCCCGGAAAACCAGTGCAGCACCTCATGCATCATCGCCAGCCCCTGGGAACTGGTGGCGGTAAACGACCGGCTGCCGGCGGACACAGAGCCCAGGCAGGCGGCAATGGCCGACAGCTCGGACTCCACCTTGATAAACTGGCAGGGGAGCTCTCCCCGGTCCACCATCTCCGACAGGGTTTCAATAATATGGGTCTGCGGCGTAATCGGGTAGGCCGAGATCACCTGCGGACGGCAGAGCCTGACCCCGTGGGCGACGGCTTCACTGCCCATCATCATTTCCCGGGACGATGCCGCCCGGGCTTTAGGCTCGCACTGCATGTTACATGTCCTCCTGCATCTCGATCACCGCCCGCGGGCAGGAAACGGCGCACAAGCCGCAGCCCTTGCAGTGGTCTTCGTCAATGACAACGCTGGTGCCGGCATCATCCTCCACCAGGGCGATGGCCAGGTCGGGACAGAAAAACCAGCAGATCCCGCAGCCGTTGCAGCTGCCGCAGTTGAAACAGCGTCCGGCCTCGGCCAGCGCCTCCGCCTCGGTCAGGGACGGCACCACCTCCACGAAGGACCGCCGGCGATCGGCCGCCCTTTCCTCCACGGGCGTTACGGCTTTTTGCGGCTGATAATATTCCAGGTGAAGATCATCAAAAGCGGCAATGTTTCCTGCTGATTCCCCGGCCGGCAAGCCATCTTCAACCACTTCCGTTTCCGCCGCCAGCCCGCAGCGGGAAAGGATCTGCAGGGCCGCTTTTTTGCCGGAGGCCAGGGCCTCGACCACCGTCGCCGGCCCGCTGACCAGATCGCCGCCCCGCAGCAGCCGTTCATGACTGAAGCTCTCGTCTTCCGCCGCCTGCTGGCCGATGGCCACCACCAGCCCGTCAACCGGCAGTTTTTCAATGACAGCCCCGGCTTCAATCCCCGACCCGTCGGCCTCCACCGCCTCGCTGACAGTCAACCGCAAACGGCCGCCGTCAGCCGCCTCCACCCCGGTCACCAGCTGCTGCTGGCGCAGGGCAACTCCTTCTTCCAGCGCCTGTTTCTTTTCATCGTCATAGGCGGGCATTTCCTCTAGAGTCCGGCGGTAAATAATCCTCACGTCCTTCCCCAGCCGGAGCAGGGAGCGGGCGGCATCCACCGCCGCGTTGCCGCCGCCGATCACCGCGAAGGTGGAACCTTCCGGAACCTTGCCCACGGAGATGTCACGCAGGAGTTCCAGGCCGGTAAAAACGCCTGGCCCCGGGTCTATCCCGGCCGGCAGCCGCGACCGGCCCAGCCCCGGAGCCCGGAAAACGTAGTCATATTCCTCCAGCAGGGCCGGAAGTTCAGCCGACTTGATCTCCCGGCCGCAGCGCAGCTCAATGCGCAGCGAGTGGAGCAGGTTGTCAATTTCACGGTTCAATATCTCCCGGGGCAGGCGGTAGGCGGGAATGCCGTAGCGCAGCAGGCCGCCGGGCAGGCTTTCCTTCTCGTACATCGTCACCTGAATCCCCCGTCGGGCCAGGAAAGCGGCACAGCTCAGGCCCGCCGGACCGCTGCCGACCACCGCTACTCTTTCCGGGCGCAGCGCCGGAGGCGCCGGGAAGGGAATGTCAAGGCCATAGTCGCCCAGGAAGCGCTCGATGGAGCCGGTCTGCACCGCCTGGTCAAAATCCCGGCGGTTGCAGTGCTGCTGGCAGAAATGCGGGCAGACCCGGCCGCAGATCGCCGGCAGGGGATGAAAACTTCGCAGCCGCGCCAGCGCCGCCTCCCGGCCCCGCTGCACCAGTTCCCGCAGATAAACAGCGATGTCAATATGGAGAGGGCAGGCAGCCTGGCAGGGAGCGGCCTTTTCCACCAGTTGGGGGCGGAAAAATTTCCAGCTCCCGGTCAGGTTGATGGCCGTCGTCGTCGAGGAAACCGGAAGCTCCCACTGGTCGGCTGATTCGTTTTTGGCTTTTATCTCAAGTATCTGCATGCAGATGTCCTCCTTCAGCATCAATCAGCATCCGGTACGCCTCTTCCATGGCCAGCCGATTCTCTTCCTGCTTCACCGGTACGAAGCGAGGCAGCGCCTTGAGCAGCGCTTCCAGGGAAACCAGGCCGCTCACCCCGGCAAAAGCCCCCAGGATCGGGGCATTGATCAGGGGCATGCTCGGGGTGCCCAGCTGGTGCGAGAGGGCAATGCCATTGGCATTCACGGTTGCCACCCGGTATTTCCGGGCCAGGTCGGCATAAAAGGAAGGGTCATGCTCGCTGTTGATCAGGATTAAGCCTTTATCCCTGAGGCCGGCATCCACGGCCACCGTTTCCGTCAGCCGGGCTGCCATTACGATGACACCATCAGGATTCACCACCTGGCTGCGCCGATTGATGAAGTGGTCAGCGGCGCGGACGAAGGCCGCCACCGGCGCTCCCCGGCGCTCGGCCCCGAAGGTGGGAAACGACTGGGCGTATTTCCCTTCCAGGAAAAAAGCATAGGAAAGGATCTTGGAAGCGATGACCGCTCCCTGGCCACCCCGCCCATGCAGACGTATTTCAAGCATGCTTTGCCTCGTTTCATAAGCTGAATATTTTTGCCGCTTCGATAGCGCTCATTGAAAAAGTTAATGCAGGACAGGCAAAAGATCAAGCAAAAACTCCGGATGCCGACAAGAAAAAATCCTTGAAAAAAACGATATTTTATGAGATAGGCCTCTTGAAGTAAAAAAGGAGGGGAAAATATCTTTCCTTCCATCTGGCATTTAATTTCTTCCAAGGAGATTCCTGATGAAAAAAGGTTTTCTGGTGTTCATGCTGACAGCCCTGCTGGCCGTTTCCGGCTGCAACTGGCATATACCCTTCTTCGGCGACAAAAAAGTGGAGCAGGACGAACCGGTGGTCCAGGAAACCACCCAGAATGCCAACGAACAGCCGCAGTACAGCGGCGTGACGGCGGGCGGCAACCAGCAGTATGGACAGCAGTCTTATGATATGAATCAAGGTGGTGGTCAGTACGGTGCCCAGGCCCAGTATGGTGCCCAGCAGACACCCTATAACGCTTACAACTATGGTGTTCCTGCAGCGCCGCCGGCTCCCCCCGCAGCCCCGGGTTATCAAAATCCCTACGGCGGCAATGCCGCTCCGGCCCAGCCCTACCAGCAGCCGGCGGCTCCGGCCTACGGCGCTTACGGGGCCCAGCCGCCCATGCCCGGTGGCAGCGGTTATGGACAGGCCTCTGCCGGTACGTATGGCGCTTACGGCGCTGGTGCCGCTTACCCCCAGGCCCCCGTGCCCGGTCAGTACCAGACTCCAGCCGCCGGCGGGACTTACGGTGCCAATCCCTATCAGGCGCCGGCCGCCAGCCCGGGAATGTACGGCAGCCAGCAGAATTTACTTTCAACGCCAGCGCCCGGATTCATCAGCACTCCCAAAATGGGCGATTCTTTTGCCTTCCAGGGCATCAAACGCAAGATTGTCTTTATCATTCACTACCCCCAGCGCGGGTTGACCACCAATCCCCTTGACCCCTTCAGCCAGAAAATCTACGCCCAGCTGGCGGCGTCCTCGGGCATTCTCCTGTTGCCGAAAGAGGCGGTCAGCACCTATGTCAGCAGCCACCAGCTGTTCATTGACTCCCTGGAAACCAGGACCAAGCTGGCAAAACTGGGGCGGGAGATGGGCGCTCACGCGGTGGTGCTGGAAAAAGTCAACTTTCTCACGCCGCCGCAGCCCGGCGGTGAAGGGAACTACCAGCTGAACCTGGAAGCCATTGATGTTTCCTCGGGCTACCCGATAAAAACCTATACCATCCAGGGCAACAGCTACCAGGCAACCCCGCCCGTGGATCAGGTCATCGCTGACTTGACCGGAAACCTGAAAATGATCGACTGGTATTCACGGCTGGTCAAAGTGGACAAGGGCCGGATTTTCGTTAACGCCGGACGCCTCAGCGGCCTGCAGATAGGGCAGAAGCTGCGGGTGTACGCCAAGGGTTCGGATGTCGTCGACCCGGCCACCAAGATGTCACTGGGAAAGGCCCAGGGAGTATTGAAAGGCATCGTCAAGGTTGCTGATTTCTTTGGCATGGACGGGGCCATCTGCGAGGTCGTTTCCGGCAAGGGCTTTGCCGCCGCCGACATGGTAAAAGCGGTGGAATAACAACCGGGGAATGAAAACCGTTCCCTAACATTCATCGATTTTCCTTCAAAAGCAGGGCATCGCTGGACGGTGCTCTGCTTTTGTTCATCAGTTAAGCGATTAGCTGTTAGCCATTAGCGTTTAGCTTTGAAAAATCAAGGCTTTACATTTATGAGAACCAACACCCGAAGGGTGAAAGCTTGTAAGGGTATCAGGATGTTCCGGCATGGCTCTCGCTCATTCTCGCGGCACATCGTGTGATTCGTTCGGCGGCCAAAACCGCTATGAGCCATGCCCGAACATCCTGAATGTATTTCCGACAATTTCTCAGTACTGTCCGGTTAGGTT
>JAOZRP010000525.1 GCA_029940125.1 bacterium | reverse complement strand
GGCCGGCGAGAATGAGCGAGAGCCATGCCGGGATATCCTCCCCGACATACCGAAAATTCCTACGCACAACTTTGATGGCTTCGTAAAAAAGCTAACGGCCGGCGGCATCCCGGTTCAATTTGGGAGCCAGGAAGAAAAGTTGTCCGGGCTGTTTCATCACCCCGGCCAGCCGCGCCGCCGACGGGCCGGTGCCGCAGAAAAGGTCGACCCGGCCGCTGCCGCTGATCGCTCCACCGGTATCCTGGTTCAGCACCAGCCGGTTGCTGGGCCGCCAGGCGGCAATTGAGCCGTCAGCGGCAAAATCCGGCAGCTCGGTTGAAAGGTAAGCCAGGGCCCCGGCCGGAAAAAGGGATTTGTCGGTGGCAATGCTGCGCCCGGCGGTCAGGGAAATCTGCCAGCAGCCCAAAGGCTCCCGGTCCGGCAGCTCACGGAAAAAAACATAGCTGGGGTTAGCGGTAAAAATCTCCTCGCTCAATTCCGGGTGGGCCTGGATAAATTTACGAATCGTTTCCATGGTCACCTGTTCCCGTTCCAAATACCCCCGGCGGATCAGCCAGGCGCCGATGCTGCGGTAGGGATGCCCGTTGGCAGCCGCATAGCCCACCATCATCTCGCCACCCTCCTCGAGAACCACCTTGCCGCTGCCCTGGATGTGCAGGAAAAAACGGTCGATCTCGTCATCCAGCCAGACCAGCTCCAGATCCCGGCCGGCCAGGACCTGTTCATAATCTATCTCCCGGCGGCTGTAATAGGGAATAACCTTGTGGTCAACCGTCAAACGACCAAACACCCTGGTCGGCAGCGCCTTCACCCCGCCAAAATTCATCAACCAGCGAACCAGCAGGGAACTGTTCCGCCAGCGCTGCCAGAAGCCGAATTCAGCCAGTGAAACACTGACCAGGTCGTCCGGCCGCCGGTAAAGCGGCCAGCAGTAACGGGAGCTTTGCCGGTAGGAACCATGCAGAACCGGCACGTAGTAGCCGGTCACCAGCACCTTTCCTGCCCGGCAGCCGGGACCGGCCTTAAACAGGGAAAAATGCTCCCGCAGGTAATCGTTCAACTGCCGGGGGGAAACCGGTTCCTCCAGGAACCGGCGCAGCCGCCGCTGGCTTTCCAGCAGCTGCCCGGCGCTGAAGGTTGCCGGGCCGAAACGAATCTCCTGGCCAGGATCAAGACGGGAAAGAAACTGCAGGTTCCGATCCAGGGCCTGTTTCAGGGAGTCCAGCGGCAGATCGTCAACAACAACCGGCCGCGACGCCTCCTCCACCGGGGACAGGGCCAGAGACGGATCCGTGGAAGCCCGGTATCTCTGCCACGACCGCCAGCCCAGTGCCAAACTGACACCGGCAGCCAGCAGGGCAAAAACCACCAGCCACAACAAACGGCGACGCTGCAATCCAGGCATGAAAAATCCTTTACTTCCCCAAATTATGATGAAAGCAAGCTGTCAAATGGAAAACAATAAAAAAAATCATTGCTGTCCGGTTAG
>JAOZRP010000524.1 GCA_029940125.1 bacterium | reverse complement strand
CATGCCGGAACATCCTGATATCCTCTGATACCCTGATTTGGGTTGCGGGCGCCAAGCCCGCCTTGGGTACTTATTCTTCAATTCGGTAAGATTGTATCATTCCTTTAAGAACAGTCCTTTCCCTGCACCGCTTTATGATCGGGCCAGGTGTTTCAGCTGGTTCAGCCGCTCCGGAGAAAACTCAAAACCGCCGCAGGAAACCAGAGTATTGTTGTGAAACAGGGGCTCGCTGGCCAGATCAACCGCTGCGGCTTCACGGGCCTCCGGCCACAGGGCAGTGCCGGGCAGGGGTGAATATTCAGTCAGCCGGGGATGCAACCCCAGGGATTGAACAAATTCTACATCCTCTTTCACCTGCTGCCAGCGCTGCCCGGGAACACCCACCAGCAGGTAGACATCCAGCTGCTCCGGGGAAAAACCGGCGGCCTGCAAATCGGCAATGGTTTGCTCGAAGCGCGTTTTCGCCGTCTTGCCGCCCCACTGCCGCTGCAGGGTCTCACTGGTGGTTTCAAGACTGAGCCTGATGGTGGTAAAACCGGCGTCTTTCATCGCCCGGGCCAGAAACGGGGTAACGGCGTTGACGTGCAGGCCGTTGGGGGTATGGAAGCGAAGCCCGGGGAAAAACCGCGTGACCCGCTCCAGGAAAGGAATGATAAAGGCTTCCGCCTCCAGCAGCAGGGCATCATCGTAAAAAGCGATATCTCTCACCTCCGGATAGCGCGACAACCAGGATTCCAGCTCGGCGAACAGCCGGTCCGGCGGCCGGCGGCGGTAGCCGGGATGCAACTGGTTCGAAGCGCAGTAAGGACAGGAATAAGGGCAGCCGAGGCTGGTCAATAGAACCAGGAAATCATGCTGCCGATATAAATCCCAAGCCGGCGAAAACTTGAAAATGTCCAGCTCGCCGGCCGGGGGAACCGCAGAAACAACTTTCATCTCTTTAAGCAGCCGGAACAGTTTTCCCGGGTCGGAGCCGGTAATCACATGGTCCGCCCCGGCCCGGCGACGGGCATGTTCCGGGCACAAGGTGGCATAAATTCCCCCGAGAACAACCACGGCCGCCGGGAAAACCTTTCTGATCACCCTGATGGTCTGCTGCACCCCAGGATACCAGTAAGTCATCCGGGAAGTAACCAGCACCACGTCCGGTGCCGGCAGCTTTTCGAGCTGGTCCCTGAAAACTTCTTCCGGCAGGCCATAGCGTTTGTAGCGCCGGGGAACATCCCGAACGGCCGCCGGCTTGTCAATTTCCTGCTGAAAATAATGCCCGGTTCCGTAGCGGCGCCGTTTGACCGTCTGTCGCAGCGGCGGCGGCAGCAGGGCCAAGTCCAGGCAGTCAAGCAGACGGACATTGATTTCTTCCCGCTGCCGCAGCATATCCCCGAGATAAAGCAGCCCCAGGGGCTTGGCCCACAGGTCATAGGCGGCAAAATCGGTAATCCAGGGATTGATGAGCAGAATTTCGCTTTTTTTCATCTCCTGTCTCAGTA
>JAOZRP010000188.1 GCA_029940125.1 bacterium | reverse complement strand
GCTCTGATAAGAGCACTTATTTGCGGGCCGAAAAGACCCGTTTGGGTTGCGGGATTTGTCCCCGCATTAGATGTTCACAACCTGGCGGCCTCATTTTGCCGAGCATACTTCATTCCAGACCCGGCAGGAACCCCATCGTCCACTACGTGGGGTTCCTGCCAGCAATGACACTCGGCAAATCAAGCACCCCCTGCCCCACAAAGCCGGCCGGACGCAAAATTGATTCTTTCCGGGGAAAAAACGTACGAATCGACAAAACGATCAATAAGCCAGCACCCAATTCACATTCTACCGGTTGCAATCTCCCCTCTTTTACGGTAAATAAGTCCATCTGCACAAGGGGGAGACATTCATGGAAACTTCCGTCATCGTGGCAGTGGCCACAACCAGTCAGTCGCTGGCGACATTTATCAAACAGGAACTGTCGGAAACCAACGTTGCCGTTCAATTACTGACCGACCCCGAACTGTTTTTTAAACGGCTTAAAAGCATCAAACCGGAGCTGATCCTGCTGGATGCCAGCTACCCAACCGGAGAAAAAAGCGCCAGCCTGGCAAAAACGCTGCAGCAGGACCTCACCTGGCAGAATATCCCGCTGGTAGTCGTCAAAACCTTTTTTGAACCCCTGGATGAATCATTTCCCGACATCGACCAGGAAAACATTCTCACCCAGCCGTTTACCCGCTCCGATTTGCTGACGGTTTTGCAGCGGGTAGCACCACAGGCCATTAACAAGCATAAACAGGATCAGGACACGACCATGACTGATGCGGATGAAAAAGCGACGGCACAAAATGCCAACCAGGAAGATATTATTGACCTGACCGAGGTGGTGGAAGAAGGTCTGCCGCTGGAGCAGCTGCCGCCACTGGCTGCCGATGCCGTGGAAAACGGCAGGCCGGTTATGGAGACTGAAACGGAAAAAAATATTTCTGGCGGGGATGCCATTGAAGATATTGAATTCCCCAGCAATGAAGCCATAGACGAGCTGGATTTTGCCAGCAGCGACAAAACCGGGGAGATTCAGGAAGAAGAACACCTGCCGGCCGGTGAGATGCAGGAAAAGACGTTCCCTGAACCGGAACTTGAAGACACCCTTGATTTCGATGAACTGACAAGCACCGGAACATCGGCCGCTGAACCGACTGAAATGTCCCGGGAACCGCTGGAAGATGAGCTGAAAATAGAACCGGAAGCCACAAAAGCTCCCACTGAAACAGCGATAACGGAAAGCCCGGAAGACTATCTGCTCCCTGACGAGGAAGAGCAGGATCTGGCCGCAAAAAGCGATTCCCTGCCGTCACCGGAAGCGGCCGACATGCCGCCGGCAACGGCTGAAACAGAAGCCACCCGGCCGTCGGTGGTTACCGAACCACCGGAGGCAACCGACTTTTCCCGCCAGATCGAAGGTCTGACCCAGGAATGGAGCAAGAAAATGCTGGTCAGCACCTACGCCAGCATGGACAAGCTGATCCAGGCCCTCGGGGAAATGGCCCCCACCATCGTGGAACAGGTGGCCAGGGAAATCATCCCGCCGCTGGCGGAAAAAATCATCAAGGCCGAAATCAAACGGCTGGAAGAAAAAATAGAGGACGAACATACATGAGCTGCAAACATGAACCCGTAAATCTGGAAAAAACCTACGACCCCAACCTGGTAGAAGACAAATGGTACCGGTTCTGGGAAGAACAGGACTGTTTCGCCGGGCGAACCGACGTCAACCAGCCGCCGTTTTCCATGGTTATCCCCCCGCCCAACGTTACCGGCTCCCTGCACATGGGACACGCTCTGAACAATACTCTCCAGGACATCCTGGCCCGCTACCGGCGGCTGAAAGGAGACAACGTCCTGTGGATGCCGGGCACCGACCACGCCGGCATCGCCACCCAGAATGTCGTCGAACGGCAGCTGCACGAAGAAGGCCTTGACCGCCATCAGCTGGGCCGGGAGAAATTCATCGAGCGGGTCTGGCAATGGCGCCGGGAATCAGGACGCACCATTTTAAACCAGCTGCGCCGCCTGGGAGCTTCCTGCGACTGGAAGCGCGAGCGTTTCACCATGGACGAAGGCCTGTCACGGGCGGTACGGGAAGTATTTGTTACCCTGTACGAAGACGGCCTGATTTACCAGGGCGACTATATCACCAACTGGTGTCCCCGCTGCCACACGGCCCTTTCCGATCTGGAAGTGGAATATGAAGAACATGAAGGCTCATTGTGGGAGCTGAAATATCCCCTGGCCGACGGCAGCGGCGAGGTCATTGTCGCCACCACCCGGCCGGAAACCATGCTTGGCGACACGGCGGTGGCCGTCAACCCCGAGGATGAACGCTACCGCGACCTCATCGGCACCGAAGTCATCCTGCCCCTGATGAACCGCCGCATTCCCATCATCGCCGACGCCTACGTGGACAAGGAATTCGGCTCCGGGGCGGTGAAAATCACTCCCGCCCACGACCCCAACGACTTTGACATCGGCCAGCGCCACCAGCTGCCGTCCATCAAAATCATGGATGAAGACGGCAACATGAACGAAAATGCCGGAATTTACCAGGGATTGTCCCGCGAGGAATGCCGCCGCCGGGTGGTTGAAGACCTGGAAAACCAGGGGTTGTTGAACCGGGTGGTTGCCTATGGGCACAACGTCGGCCACTGCTACCGCTGCCGCTGCGTCATTGAACCCTACCTCTCCAACCAGTGGTTCGTAAAAATCAAGCCGCTGGCCGAGGAGGCCATTGCCGCTGTCCGTGAAGGCAGGACCAGGATCATTCCTGCCAGCTGGGAAAAAACCTACTTCAACTGGATGGAAAACATCCGCGACTGGTGCATCTCCCGCCAGATCTGGTGGGGACACCGGATACCGGCCTGGTACTGCCAAGAGTGCGGCAAGATCACCGTCGCCCGCCTTGACCCGGACCGCTGCCCCCATTGCGGCAGCACCAGCCTGGAGCAGGAAACCGACGTCCTGGACACCTGGTTTTCCTCGGCCCTCTGGCCTTTTTCCACCATGGGCTGGCCGGAAAAAACCAGGGAACTGGAGATATTCTACCCCACTTCCGTGCTGGTCACCGGGTTTGACATCCTCTTTTTCTGGGTCGCCCGCATGATGATGATGGGGCTGAAATTCATGGGCGATGTTCCTTTCCGGGATGTGTACATCCACGCCCTAGTCCGGGATGAACACGGTCAGAAAATGAGCAAATCCCGGGGCAACGTCATCGACCCCCTGGTCATGATTGACAAATATGGCACGGACGCCCTGCGCTTCACCCTCACCGCCTTTGCCGCCCAGGGCCGGGATGTCAACATGTCCGAAGCCCGGATCAGCGGTTATCGCAATTTCTGCAACAAAATCTGGAACGCGGCCCGCTTTGCCCTCATGAACCTGGAAGATTTCCAGGCGGAAACTCCGGTCAGCGAAGACGATTATTCCCTCGCCGACCGCTGGATACGGCACCGCCTCCACGACACCATTGTCGCCGTCGACAACGCCTTTGCCCAGTACCGTTTCAACGAGGCCGCCCAAGCCCTCTACCAGTTTAGCTGGCACGAGTTCTGCGACTGGTACCTGGAGCTGATCAAACCCGATCTTTTCCGGGATGCCGACCCGCGGCGCCGGGCGGCCACCCAGTCGGTGCTGCTGCAGACCCTGTCGGCGCTGGTCCGCCTGCTGCACCCGATTATGCCGTTCATCACCGAGGAAATCTGGCAGAAATTGCCGGGGACCAGCGGCTCCATCATGCGGGCCGTTTTCCCGGCCGCGGAAACCGAGTACCAGCAGCCGGAAGCCGTCCGACAGATGGAACAGGCGATGGCGGTGGTCAACGGCATCCGCAACATCCGCGGTGAAATGGGCATCGCGCCCTCGCTGAAAGTGGCCGCCGTGGTCTGCTGTTCCACGGCCGAAGCGGCCGAAGAAATTAATGCCGCGGCGCCTTATATCCGCAACCTGGCCCGGTTGGATTCCTTCAGCTGCAGCCATGACGGACAGCCGCCGGCCCAGGCGGCTTCCGCCCTGGCCGCTGACATGGAAATCTATGTTCCCCTGGCCGGAATCATTGATTTTGACCTGGAAACCGCCCGGCTGACCAAGGAACTGGGCAAGGCTGAAAAGGAACTGGCCCAGGTGGAGAAAAAGCTGGCCAATGAAAAATTTCTCGCCAAGGCGCCGGAAGCGGTAGTGGCCAAGGAAAAAGGCAAGCAGGAGGAACTGGCGGCCAAAGTATCCAAGTGCAATGAAGGCCTGGAAAAAATCCGACGGCTGGCTGCCGGGCAGTAGTACCGGACCATGTCAAGCAGGAATGTTCCGGATTACGACGGCTGTCTCATCTTAAGGCATTCCGGACCACCCACCCGCCTGGATCATTTCCTGCATCAGCAGTTTCCGGACCTCTCGATCCAACGATGGAAACGCGCCATTGAAACCACCGAGGTGATGGTAGACGGGCGGCCGGGACGCAAGGGAACCATGCTGACCGAAGCTTCGTGCGTGTGTCTGCCCTCCTGGCTGCCGACCTCACTGACCTCCAGGGCGCCGGTTCCCGACCCGACCGTGCCGGTAGAGGTTGTTTTTGAAGACGATGAACTGCTGGTGCTCAACAAGCCGGCCGGCATCCACACCCACCCTCTGTCACCCGATGAAACCGGCACCCTGGCCAATGGCTTGATGGCCGCCTACCCCGGGCTTGAAGGCATCGGCTTCAGTCATCTGCAGCCGGGGCTGCTGAACCGGCTGGACCGCGACACCTCGGGCCTGGTCCTGGCGGCAAAAACCCGGGAAAGCTGGAATAAATACCGGCAATGGTTCACCCAAAAGGAAATTACCAAAATCTACCTGGGCATCATTCATGGAATCCTTGACGAGCCGCTGACCGTCGAACTGCCCTTGATCCATCATCCCCGGCATCATGACAAAATGACCACCCACATCCCAGCAATCTACCGTGGCCGCCGGCTGCCGGCTGTCACCATCATCGAACCACTTGATCATTCTACCTCCACCACCAGGGTGCGGCTGACGATGAAAACCGGGGTTATGCACCAGCTGCGGGTCCACTGCGCCGCCGCCGGCCATCCCCTGGTAGGGGATCTGGTTTACGGCAACCCGGAAACCAGAGACATTGACGAACAAATCGGCCGCCTGCGGCTTCATGCTTTTCGCCTGCAGTGCCCCGACGGGAGGCAGTTTACGGCCCCGCTGAACTGGGAAGACTGGTCATGACCCGAAACCGGGAAAAACAGGTTATCTACCTGGGAATGGCAATCAATGTTTTTCTGATTGTCATTAAACTGGCTGGCGGCCTGCTGGGTTCTTCCCTCTCCCTGGTGGCTGACGGCATCCATTCTTTTTCAGACTTAATCACCGATTTTATT
>JAOZRP010000187.1:2166-5375 GCA_029940125.1 bacterium | reverse complement strand
TGATACTCTGCAACAGCTTCTCCCGGTCCAGTTTAATCTGGTAGTCATCAATCCCCACGTCCCTGCCTTTAGCCACATGTTCATCGCTGGCCAGGGAAGTAAGGGCAATGACGGGCAGAGCGGCAAAACGCTGGTCACCTTTTATATGTTTAGTTAACTCAAAACCATCCATGTTGGGCATTTCCAGATCAGTGACCACCAGCCCAACTGCATCAGGATGTTTCTGCAGATAATTCCAGGCAATTTGGCCATCTTCAGCATCCACTACCTGGTAGCCGGCATTTTCAATGAATTTTTTCACCTGGTTACGGAAAAAGTCCGAATCCTCCACCACCAGGATATTGCTGCCGACGGCAGACCCGGCACCACCTTCAGCCATTTCCATCCCGGACGCAACCGGGCGGGGAGAAAACCAGTCGGGATTCAAGGTTTCCATCACCTCGAAGACATCAACAATCAAGGTAGTCTGGCCGTCAATGATGGCGGAGCCACTGATGCCGGTCTGGCGCAACGTTATTTCATCTACAGATACCGACACGTCAAGGGCATCCACCGGCGGCGCCGCCAGCAACCCAACCTCGCGATCGGCCACCGGAAAGATGATAACAATTAATTCTTCCCGGTTTTCCAGCATGCCGACACTGGCAACCTCTTCCAAAGCATAGACCGGCAGGCTGCCCCCCCGGTACTGCAAAACCTTTTTACCCCCTTTGATTTCAATGTCTTTTGCTTTCACCTGCTCAACCCGGGCCACCAGGCTCAAAGGAACGGCACATTGTTCATCTGGACCGTTGCGGAACAACAGCAGGGAAATCTTGCTTTTCCTGTCTTCTTCATCCACAGCTACCCCTTTGTTGGCAGTCTTTTCCATCGCTGCCAAAGAGGTAAGATCCGCCAGCCGGGCCAGGCCAGGGATGTCAAGGATAAGTGCCACCTGGCCATCACCCATGATGGTGGCACCGGCATAGGCCTGGCAGTGCTGCAAATGGCGACCAAGAGGCTTAACTACGATTTCCACCGTATCGTGCAGGTCATCCACGACCATGGCGTATTTATAGGCACCGGCGGAAACAATGACTAAATTTACGTCACTGGTATAACTTCGCCGCCGTTCAGGAACACTTTCCACCGCGACTGGTTTCTTATGTTCCCCGTCAACAGCCAGTTCCTCAATGCGGGCGTCGGCCAGATAAGCCCGACGGTCCTCCTTGCGTTCACCGGTTGCCGGATCAACATAAGTAGAATCCAGCTGCAACACCTTGGACAGGTGAATAATGGGAATCAATTCTCCCCGCAGCATCAGAACTTCGGCCCCACCAACCATCTCAATCCGCTCCCGAACCCGGTTGGCCGGAACCCGCAGCATTTCATTGACGTTAACCTGGGGAATAGCATAGCGGTCATCACCAACCACCACCAGCAGGCTGGGAATAATCGCCAGAGTCAGGGGCAGTTTAATCCGGATAGTTGTTCCCTTGTCAACCTCCGTTTCGATATCCACCTGGCCGCCAAGCTTGTCCAAATTGCTTTTGACCACGTCCATACCAACCCCGCGACCGGAAACATCGGAAACCCTTTCTGCCGTAGACAAGCCGGGCAGCATGATCAAGTTGGCCTTTTCTTTCTCGGTCATGCCTTCAGCTTGTTCCTGGGTAATCAAACCCTTTTCCAACGCTTTGGCAACAATCCTTTTGATATCCAGCCCCCGGCCGTCATCACTGATCTCAATATTAACCTGGCCCGATTCATGGTAGGCCTTAAGTTGAATTTTACCCACCGGATCCTTGCCTTTAGCTATCCGCTCATCTGGCAGTTCAATGCCGTGGTCAGCGGAATTGCGCACCAAGTGGGTCAAAGGATCGCCCAATCCTTCCATAATGGTCTTATCCAACTCGACATCTTTTCCTTCAAGAATCAGTTCCAGTTGTTTGCCGAGGTCACGGGACATATCCCGGATGACCCGGGGAAATTTATTGAAAATATTGCCCACCGGCTGCATGCGGGTCAACATGATGGCTTCCTGCAGTTCAGAAGTCACCAGGTCAATACGCTGGGCGGCGGCATTGCGGTCGGATCGATCGCCATTATTAATTGCCTGCACCATTTGGTTGCGGGCCAGGACCAGTTCACCGGCCAGAGTCATTAACTGATCCAAGACACTGACATGGACACGAATGGATTCCGTCTGGGAGCTGATGGCCGCCTTGGCGGCAGAAGACCTTTTTGCCTCCTGTTTAGCGGGTGCCGCTGCGGATTTGGATGGATGCTCAGGGGAAGAATCCGCTTTAGCTTCAGTCTGCTTGCTTTCTATCGGTGCAGCTGGCTGAGCTTCCTCATTGGCAGGCAGCTCAGCTTCAACCGCCGGAACTGGAATCTCTTCGGCCGCTGGTACCACACTTTCCCCCGCATCCGGATCCGCAGATGGCGCGGCCGCCGGTAATTTGCCCTGATCATCCAAAGGAATCATCTGCTCGTCCTTCACATCCAGAAGCTCCGGCAACAGGGACGGCTCAATAATACTGGCATAAAGCACATCCAGGGGCAGACGATTGCTGAAGTCTCCGTCTTCCAGAGTGCCTACGGCCAGGAAATCAACCTTGAGATCCACGACTTCGCCACTGTCCTGAAGGCCGCGGATAATATCGAGAGGATTTTTTCCCTGCTGCTGCACATCATGGATAAGGTCATATTTGAGCAGATACAGGTATTTACCCCCTTTTTGCGCCTGCTTCAGCTCAAGTTCGGAGATGGTAAACACTTCACGATTGTCGGCATCTTTAATAACAACCTGATTTTCAGCGCTTTCCTGCTCACCGGCCGACAGATTGGCATTTGCCAGATTTTCGAGGGCTTCAATGTGCTCCGAGATGTCCATCTCGTTGCTGGCCGATACGTTTTGCAGCATCTGGTTCAGAAAATCAAAAGCCAACAGGATCACATTAACAACGTCAGGCGTGGGAATCATCTGCCGGTTGCGCACCATATCAAGAACATTTTCAATTTTATGGGACAATTCCTTGATGGCCGTCAATCCCAGGAAACCGGCTCCTCCCTTGATGGAATGTGCCGCCCGAAAAACTTTGTTCACCAGTTCTTCGTCCAGATCAGCTCCATCCTGCTCGATGGTCAGCAGGTCACTTTCTATATCCTCCAGATGTTCACCGGCCTCTTCCACGTACATCTGCAACGTTTCGTCATCCATCATCATG
>JAOZRP010000187.1:0-2066 GCA_029940125.1 bacterium | reverse complement strand
GTCACAATATCCTGACCCGGGGTGATAAAAGTTTTACCGCTTTCTTTACGAATGGTGCTCATCTCTTCCCTCCACAGTGGAATCAATAATGGGTTCGTCTACAACAAAGACTATAAAGAACAATCAAAAAGATCGAAATTTGCCCCCTTGTCCCGGCGTTTTATCCGCAGATCTCGCAAATACATGCCACTGAGCTTATCCCGATATTCGCAGAATATCCCGAATTTCTTTATTAAAAAGTCGCAACCGGAGAAATATCTTCACCTTTATTCAGTTGCAACCGCCAACTGCATACATGCGGCAACTATTTTCACCCATGCGCATCAATTGCTTCCCGCAGGGTTTCAGCCGTAAACGGCTTAGCCAGGATATCGTTGACGCCGGCGGCCAAAGCCGCCTCATTATCCTGCACCTCATCCTGGGTGGTAACCATAATAATTGGCAGCTCTTCCCGGGCATAACGCCGCCTTACCCTTTCAATCAATTCAATGCCGGTGACTTCCGGCATATTCAAATCAGTAAATAAAATTGCCGGTTTTTTCTTTTCCAACCAATCCAGGGCCGCGGCCGGGAATTCAAAAAGCACCGGCTCGTAACCAAGCTCATGCAATAGTTTCTGGTAAATCTTCAAGATCATCCGGGAGTCGTCAACGGCACAGGCCAGAGGTCTGACATCCTGTTCCGCTGTTTTCTTTTCCACACCGGATTCTATCTGCTTCGCCAGTTCCATTTGCCCATGCCGCCTGAACAGGTTAAGAAAATAATCCCTGATTGAATAGTGTACACAAGACGCTAGATAAGGAACAGCCACCTGCTGAAAAACTTCTTCACCCATCATGCTTAGAACTATTTTATCAGCCTGAACATCCAGTAGCGTCCGGACAATCACTGCGGCCTCCTCTCCACCGGCCCGAACCATGTTTTTTACCCCGGCAGCCAGCACCTCGCTGAAAGCGCTATTGACGGCCCGGGCGGCAGCAGCCCGCACATTGCCCACCGGATCAGTCAATCCCGCCGCCAGGGCATAAGCGCCCCGCTCCATGGGAAGCAACCCCAGGGCCTCATAAGCGGCAAAACGGATATTGGCATTTCTGGGATGATTGTCCAGCAACTTTCGAATCGGGCTTATGGCGCTGCCATCGCCAATTTCTCCCAGAATATTCAGGGTGTGAATAAGGAAATCCGGATCATCCTGCTGCAAATTACTGATCAACATGGGCACCGCTTTGGCACCAATGGCTACCAGGTGTTTTTTAGCCAGATTGCGCAGATAAGCATAATGGGACTGCAGGGTTTCATTCAGTTTTTGTAAAGCCAGGTCATTCTGCACCCGGGCAAATATGTCCAGAATCATAGTGTCAAGCTCGCTATCTCCACCCATACGCTCTGCCAGGCGCTGCAGGGCCGTTGTACTGCCCACCTGCCCCAAGGCTCGGACAGCTGCCAACACCAATTTTCGAATATCGGCATACAGGAACTCAGTAATCGCATTGACTGCTGCCGGTTCACCAATTTCTCCCAAGGCAATTAACCCGTTCTCCAGCAGCTCAATATCATCCGTCGACGTCAAAAGCTTCATCACCGCCGGCACCGCTTCCGGCAAACGAGCCAAGCCTGCCAAACGCAGATAAACAGCAGATTCGGGAACCGGCACAGCCAAGCGGGCAATAAGCAGTTCCGGGTAGTCGAGTATTTTAGTCAGCAACAGTTCGTTCAGGGTGGGGTACTGGTCGGTAATCTCCGGATGGCAATAGATAAGGTAAGCCAGTAAAGGGATAGCAAAATCGTCATCACTTTTACTCAATTCGAAAAGCATGCGCTTCTGGGTAGCCGGATCAATATGAGCGAGATGTTCGATCACCAGCCGCGCTTTAATCAAGTCTTTTTTCTGGATGTTGAAAAGCAGCTCTGCCAAAGCTTCCCTGCTGTTTATTCCGGCCATTGATGTCCCTCTTGCAAATTTATTTAGTGCCTTACCCCTGAAAAGTGTCAAAAAAACAAGAAATTGTCTGGAATACTTAAGGATGTTCGGGCTTGGCTCATAGCGGTATTGGCCGCCGAACGAA
>JAOZRP010000523.1 GCA_029940125.1 bacterium | reverse complement strand
TGGTAGGACTCATACCAGCGCAGCCCGATGGCAAAGGTCTGCAGCATCCACCCCGCCAGGGTAATCGCCGTTGCCACCCGGCTGACCCATTGATTTCTAAAGGCCAGGTAACAGATATAGACCACCATCCCCCCCAAATAAATAAACGTCACAATGCTGAAAAGATGGGTATTCATTTTTTCCCTTTCACGTGCTGCTCAAGAAACGATGTAAACTGTTCAAATTCCTTTTCAAAACCGGGCTTGTTCTTATTGGCGCTGCCGGCGGCAGACAACAGGTAGCGATCGGTTCTTTCCGGATCAGGAAGCAACCGCACCCACAAGCGCCGATGGGACATGAAAAAAGCAACAAAGAGGCCGAAAACCATCATCCCGCAGCCAAGCCAGACAATTCCGACCCCCGGATCCTTGGTTACCTGCAGCCCAGTATAATTGCGCTGCTGCACATCTTCAAGCACAAAATAACGATTTCCCTTGCGGTTCTGCCGGTCAAAGTCGGGATATTTCTTAAAAATCCAGAACTGCACCATCCGTTCACTATCAACCGGCATCAGCAAGCGAACTGCCGGGCCCAGATTCATGTAATTGCTTTCATACTGAGCCGCCTCTATCCAACCATCCCCGACAGGCAAGGTCCCCCGCTGTCCGATGCTCAAAGACAAAGGGTATGCCTTGCCGGTTTTCCGGTCGTACATCCGCAGTTTCACCGTTCCGCCGGCGCTGCCATAACTCGATTGATAGAAAGTATAGCCACGATAGCTGAGGGGATGGTTCACTTCAATGCGCTTATGAACTTTTTCCTGTCCATCTTCCAGAATCACCAGGTCGCTGGTATATTCCTTAGGTGACCCGTTGTCGTAAAACTCCACATTGAACGCCTGGCATTCCACCGTAAAGCCAAGATCTACCGGCGTTCGCTCGTCATTACGGGTATACACGATTGAAGTTTTATCGCCTTCGGGGATGTTGACGAACGCCTTGAGACCGAAATGTGAACCAATGATGCCGCCAATAAAAATAACAATAATGCTCAAATGTACCAGGTATACGCCCATTCGCGACCACAGGCCGCGCTGGGCGAAAAAATGCACTTCCTCGCCTCGTTTGCCTTCTTTCCTGGTCTGCAGCCAGGTTCCCGACCAGAACGACGACAGCTGTCCCGCCAAAAAATCAGCGAAATTCTTCTGCTGATCAACCTTTTTGGCATTAACGCGGGTCTGCCAGTTAAGGGCCAGGGTAGCCAGAAAAGAATCACTTAAAACGGTCACCGGACTTTTGAAAAATTTCCAGATCCGGGGAAAATGCTTCAGGGAACAGACAACAAGATTGATCGTAAAAAGGGCCAGGATCCCCTTGAACCACCAGGAGTGGTACATGTCGAGAACGCCCAGCATTTTCATGGTGTGATAGGTGGATTCCTGGTAAAAACGCAGGTACTGTTCCTTGAACATATTCTGGGGAATGATGGTGCCGATAATAGAAACCGCTGCCAG
>JAOZRP010000522.1 GCA_029940125.1 bacterium | reverse complement strand
CGCCGGCCGTGCCGATGGGGACCTATCTGCGCGGCCGGCTGCACAACCGGGTGCGTACGATCAGCAAGAAGATAAACATGCGCCGTCCGGGCCACCGGAATAATTTTGCCTATCATCGGCATCGGTTTCCCGGCGTTACTGCTGATGAAATACAAATGCGGATTAAACGGTTGGGAGAGCTTTTGAACCGTTTTCAGGACGTGCAGGTGGAACAGGTAAGCGAGTACATTTTCAGGATGTCTGCGAAGGGTGCTTAACAACTTGTTCGCTGATGGTATCAAGAATCCGTTCAGCGGCATTTCCTGGCATACAGACCCGTTCCAGGAATGAGCGGGACAAATCCTGCAAACGAGTCTGGTCTGTTAATGCAAGACTGATAAAATTTTCCAGATCGCTGGTGGTATCAATAAGTGGCAGGGGTTTATAATAGTCGTAATAAGGGATCTGTTGTCCGTAGCGGGTAACAGCAACTGGAGCGGCAACCATGGCGGCATCCAGGGCGATGGTGGACGGCGTGGTGATCACCGCCAGGGCATGAGTTAAAAGCTTTGGTGTTGACCAGATGGTGGATTCCCGGCGGGCTGGGTCAAGGACTTTGATCCCCCGCAGCGAATAAAGAAATTCCGTGTGGATTCTGCTGCGTTTTACGATTCCCGGATGTGGTTTAAGGATAAAATGAAGGTTGGTGAAAGTGTCGGCCAGGTGCTGCAGGTCGGTAAAGAAAAGCCGCAGGTAACGGTCATCAAAACGATCAACATGGAGGCCTTCAAAAACAGCAATAATAGGTGGATGATCTGCTGTTTCGGTTGTTGCTTTTCGAGGCTTGTCAATCCGGGTTAAATGAACTTTGGGAGAACCGACGGCCAGGCATTTACGGCGGGTTTCGGGGGCGACGATGCCCGGCAGCTGGTTGACCGGACCCCAGGTCAAGACATGTTGGGCGGCGAACCGTACTTCGTGGCCCAGGTCGGGATCGTTGTACGTGAGCCCGACGTTTTCAAAACCATGCTGCATGGTGTAGGTATGTACGCCACTGGCGTTGGCAATCGTGGTGATCAGGTAGGGAACCTTGTGGCGGGCAACCGTGGATTCAACCGTGTTGAGGAAAGCGTCTATTTTCAGCAGCTTGAGCGTAGCGGCAATCAAATTGCCATGGCCGAGGTGAAATGACGGTTGCATTCCTGCTTCCGCCAGTAATTTTCTGGTTGCCGGAAAGTGGGTGAGGGCTCTCTTCGTGGCCCAGAATGATATCTCAATGTCAGGTCGTGTCCGGGCATGGCGGTAGATGTCGATGAACAGGTCAATGTCCTGTGGCCGGCTGATCAGCAGAACCAGTTTAAGTGCCCCGGATGATGGGGTGGCATGATTCTTCAGAACCCAGCTGAAACGTATGAACCGGGCAATGATGATGCAGAAAAGGGTGTAAAATCTTCTTAACCAGTGTTTAGGAGTAATGTCCTGTAGCTTTGCCATATCTTTCAATTTTTAATTAGG
>JAOZRP010000186.1 GCA_029940125.1 bacterium | reverse complement strand
GGGAACAAGCTGGAAAAAGCAATCCCTGTACGTCAGCTCCACGTTCATGCCTATTGCCATGGAATGAAGATAGACATCACGATGAGAGTAATAGACCCCTTTCGGATCCCCCGTCGTTCCTGTAGTGTAACAGGCGGCATAGGCCGATTTCTCGTCAAGGTTCGGCCACTCATACTCCGGGTTTGCCTCCTTGAGCAGTTCTTCATAACTGTATATCGGGCTCAGCTTCGTTTTGATATCAGCAAGATCCCTGTCTGTCAGGATAACGTAGCCTTTTACCGTTTTGCACATAGGGGCTATGGCTTCAGCAATAGGTATCAATGTCTCATCGACAAAGATAAGCTTTGCTTCCGAATGATTGACAACATGGCTCAAATCTTTAGGTGATAACCGCAGATTCATCTGGAGAAGGACGGCGCCGGTACCCGGAATACCGAAGTCCATTTCATAGTATCTGTTCGTGTTCCATTCAAGCACCCCTATGCGATCGCCGGTCTCTACGCCCAAACCATCCAGGGCGCCGGCAAGTCTTTTTATTCTTTCATACGCATCTCTGTAAGTGTAACGAAAAATCCCATCCGGTTTCTTTGTGACAATTTCCTGTTTTGCCCAATTTCTAGCGCCATGCTTAATGATATTGATCATATTCAGTTGGTAGTCATCCTGCATGGTTGATGGAAATCCCTGCACAATTTTCATAATCTTTTCCTCCTTCTTTTGATTTGCTTTAAATTAAGCGCCTCACACTGCCTGCGGCAGCGGTTTATCATGAAGTAACTTACATTCACCGATAAAATTGACCAAATTTAACAAAAAGCTGGATCTAATAAAATCAACCATTTAGATTTAAGTTACTTGGAGTAGAACTACTGTTTCACCTCCTTTCTGATCCAACATTTTCCGCTCCCGCCGCATGATTGTGTCATCAAAACCCTTATTTCGATTCCAATTTTTTCTTTATATCTTCCCTCAACTCTTTCTTTATAATTTTACCCACGGGGTTTCTTGGAATCGCATCGATGATCTCTAATCTTTCCGGGAGCTTATAGGATGCTATGCCCTTATCCTTCATAAATGAGGTTACCTCATCCAGAGTGACCTTCTCTCCCTCCTTAGGGACCACATAAACACACGTCTTCTCACCCATGATATCGTCCGGCATCGCAACGGCAGCCGCGTCTGCTACCCCGGGATGTCCGATGAGCATATTTTCCACCTCCTGGGCACTTATGTTGAAACCACCACGGATGATGATGTCTTTCGTTCTGTCGAAGAATCCGATGCAGTCTCCCTCTTTTATCTGGAAGAGGTCACCCGTATTGAAAAAACCATCTTTATCAAATGATTTTTCCGTAACATCGGGATTTCTAAAGTAGCACGGTATGACATTAGGTCCCCGATACCACAATTGACCCACACTGCCGACTTCCGTTAATTCCTCTCCCGTAGCGGGATCCACTATCTTTGTCTGTAAAAATTGTGCTGCATGCGGATGCCATTTGACGCCAGGTTTCCCCCATTGAGGAAAATTGTCGATACGTTTTTCCACATCGGGAACGTCAAAAGGACCAGAAACTATACCTGTCGATTCATTCTGACCCCATATATTACCGAATTCGATGCCCCAGCGTCTTTTCAACTCCTGAACGGACCAGAGGGAGGGAGGAGCACTGCCTATGGTGATCATCCTGATACTGCTCAGATCAAATTCGTCCACCCTGGGGTGCTTCAACAACATATTGACAACTGCCGGAACAAGAAGGGTGTAGGTAATTTTCTCCTTTATAAATTGTTCAATCAGCTGCGGAGGGTTGAAGGGATGGTGCAAGACCATCTTGTTGCCCAATACCAGCCAGGGGATGTATATTGTTCCGACAGACGCCATGTTTACCAGTGGTCCGGCCGTGAGAAAATTGTCCTCATGGTTCATTCCCGTTGAATCCATTTGTATTTGAGCCATGAATACCCAGCCGTTATGACTTATGGGACATCCCTTCGGTTGGGCCTCTGTGCCGGATGACCAGCATAGCGTGAAGACATCATTGGCATCTAAAGGAATGCTATCCAGCTTGCCGGTTACATCACCCTTAGACATCTCTTTAATCTCCGGCAGAGTGAGGATATTTTTTAACTTCGGAAGTTTTGATTGCAACTTTTCACACATCTCCTTATGTTTGAAACCGTGAAATTCTTCGACGGTAATAAATGCTTTGGCCTCTGTCAATCCGGCGATATACTCAAACTCGGATGCCCTCCACTGCATCGGCATGGGAGATATAAGACCTCCCGCCCTGGTAATTGCGAGATAAAGCATGGCCAGCTCCCAGCAGTTGGGTATTTGTACTATAATGATATCATCCTTCTGAATACCCATTTTGAGGAACCCCTCCGCGGTGGCATCGACCGCTCTGTCAAACTCCCTGTATGTTGGTCTTTCAGGCTTGAAACCCACCAGAGCTTCCTTGTCGTAAGGATCTACGACACACACCTCATCCGGATATTTACTGACGTTTTCCTTAAAATAGTCAATTAGTGTCTTAGTTCCCCATGCCCCTTTTTCCGTCCATTCCTTAATCATTTCCTGTGATGCTAAAATCATTTTTTGCCTCCGATCAGTAACTTAAAAATGAAGAAACATACCCGTGACAAACCATGGATAAATCAGGAAGTTGAGAATATCTCTTTTAATTCACGCTTCACAATCTTGCCGGCAGGATTTTTGGGAAGCGCTTCAGTAAATTTGACAATCTTGGGACATTTATAGCCTGCGAGGTTTTTCCGGCAGTGATCAATGATTTCCTCTTCTCCTATTTCCTTTCCGGGAATTGGCGCAATAACAGCCGTAACAATTTCCCCCCACTTTTCATCGGGCAAGCCAATCACCGCTGTTTCAAAAACATCCGGATAGCCGGCTATTACTTCCTCAACTTCCTTGGAATAAACATTCTCTCCTCCAGTGACAATCATATCCTTTTTTCTGTCAACCAGAGTAATAAAGCCTTCTTCATCCTTTATTCCCAGATCGCCGGTGTAGAACCATCCACCCTTGATCGCCTCCGCCGTTGCCTCGTCGTTTTTGTAGTAGCCCTTCATAAAATTGCCTCTGTTGACTATCTCTCCAATGCTACCGCGAGGAACTTCCTCCCCCCGGTCGTTGAAAATCTTTACGTCACATACGGTAAGAGGAATGCCGACGGATGCCGGTTTTTCAAAAACATCCCCCGGACGCAGGATGGTTGTGCAGGGGGAAGCCTCAGTCATTCCATACGTATCCCCCATGACCGAGTTGGGAAAGTAACTCAGTACCTCTTTGCGCATTTCCGCGGGCATATACATGGCACCGTTGATAAGAAGACGTATACTTGAGGTATCATACTTGTCGATGTCAGAATGACCGATTACCAACCGCCATATAGTGGCCGGGCCCCACGTACACGTAATCTTTTCATCCTGAATCGCCTGAAGCATTTCCTGAGGGTTGAACTGTTTGTGGATGACCATTTTCGCGCCTAACAACACAGAGGTAACCGCAAAAGCATTCAAGGAAGCGCTGTGATAAAGGGGCGGGATAATCTGAAAAATATCATCATCCCTGAACCCATAATCCATTACCATCGTCATAGCGTTAAAAAGGTGATTTTTATGAGTGAGAACACTACCTTTGGGCAGACCCGTTGTCCCGGCGGTATAAAGGATCAAGCTTTCATCATAAAGGGAAACTTCCACCCCAGGTTCATCAGGGCCAGTGGCGGCAATCAATTCCTCATACTTCAAGGCGTCATCCCCGTCATTTCCATCGCAGATAAAATGACTTACCCCCGTCACTTCCTGCCGAATAGAGTCTATAGTTTCGGCAAACTCGGGGCCGCATACTACGCAAATTGAATCTGCATTGTTTATCTGGAATGCGAGTTCCCTTCCCACCAGCCTGAAGTTCAGAGGCACACCCACAGCCCCGATTTTGGCTACGGCATAGTGTACCTCCAGAAACTTATTTCCGTTAAGAAATAGATAAGCTACTTTTTCACCCTTTTTGACACCTAAATCCATCAGGGCATTGGCCAGCCTGTTGACCCTTTCGTTAAATTCACGATACGTGAGACTGTTGCCGCCATAGTTTAATATGGCGGTTCTGTCTGGATACTTGCCTGCTGTCAGTGTGAGAGTATCACCGATACTATCAATGTTTCCCCTCATTTTACTATCCCTCCTTCTTTTGATTTGTTCTAAATTTTCACAATATCCATCCTTATAGTTGGTTTCCCAGAATTGTCACACTGACAACGCTCATATGGGGGAATCCACCCAGATTGTGAGTAAGCCCTATCCTCGGGTTTTCCACCTGTCTTTCTCCGGCTTTTCCCTGAAGCTGCTTGTACTCCTCATAAATCATCCTAAGACCCGATGCGGCAATAGGATGGCCAAAACATTTTAACCCGCCATCGGTCTGACAGGGCACTTTTCCGTCGAGATCAAAGAAACCCGCCTCCACATCCTCTCTCGCCTTTCCCCGCGGAGATATCTGAAGATCTTCATACGTCACAAATTCAGTAATGGAAAAACAATCATGGACCTCCATCATGCTTATCTCCTCCCGGGGATTTGTTATCCCCGCTTCCTCATAAGCCCTGATTGCCCCATGAGTTGTCGTCTCTACATGGGTGCCATCCCAGCTTTTATAACTCTCTTCTTCCGCAGAGGTTATGGCAATCTGAAGAGCCTTCACATAAATGGGGTCCTTCCTAAAATTTTTAGCCATATCGGCGCGACATACTATTGCGGCAGCCGATCCATCACTGACACCACAACAATCAAAAAGACCCAGCGGCCAGGCTATCATCGGCGCTTTCATAATTTGCTCAACAGAAACCTCCCTGCGCAGATGAGCCTTTGGGCTGAGCGTTCCATTGTGATGACTCTTTGACGATACATGTGCCAGAACCCTTTTACCTTCCTCCGGTGAAAGACCATATTTGTCAAAATACTTCGTTGCCATCATGGCAAAACCACCCGGCGCCGTCATATTTGTAGATGTAATTCTGCTTTCCGTACCCATTAACGTCCCAAAATCAGGTAATCCGCCATATCCCGTATCCTTCAGCTTCTCTACACCAAGAGCCAGAGCAATGTCGCAGGCACCGGAGGCCACGGCGTAGCAGGCGCCGCGAAATGCCTCAGTCCCCGATGCGCAGAAATTTTCTACTCTCGTTACAGGTATAAAGGGTAGCTTCAATGCCTTCGTCAGCGGAAAACCGCCTTTGCCGACATTAACATCATCGACGCAACTGCCAAACCAGGCAGCATCGATATCTTTCTTTTCTATACCTGCATCTTCCATTGCTTCCTTATATGCATCAACTATGAGATCGGATGAAGTCTTATCC
>JAOZRP010000521.1 GCA_029940125.1 bacterium | reverse complement strand
GTCATGCCGGAACATCCTGATACCCCGATTTGGGTTGCGGGCGTTAAGCCCGCCTTGGTCAATGATGCCTTATATTTTTAGGAAGAAGCAATAACAATGCCAGTAGTCGCGACTGGGAATCGAAATCGCGCCGGCAACTTCCGGACGGTGACCAGTTGGCGGGAGTTGAAGCAATGACGATCGGCATGGTTCAGGAAATCAGACCGGAAAAAGTTCTGGAAGCTTCCTGGTAGTACAGTGACTGCCGGCCGTGATTTTTGGGAGAGAAGTGAAAAAGCACCAGTTTTTTAGCTCGCGCTTCCCGGGCCAGGCGGCCGGCCTGGGAAGCGGTCAGATGGCAGGTCTGCTCCGCCTTTTGGCAGTCGTCGTCCAGAAACGCCGCTTCGCAGAAAAGAATGTCGCAGCCGTCAAGGATGGCGGCGACCCGGTTGAAGTTGCGGCTGCCGGCGTGGATATCGGTGACGTATCCGATTTTTTGCCCGGGGGTGATGATGATCAGTAAATCCTTGAGCTCCTTCAGGGTGTAAGTTTTTCCTGACACCGTAAAGCCGGTGTCTTCAGGAAGCCCGCGGCGAAGGGCCTTCCTCAATTCGGTCAGCCAGGGACCCCGCGCCCAGCCTTGTTTTTCCAGCACTTCCCGGCGAAAGTTGAGATGAAACGGCTCCTGAAAGCTGTAGGCGGCACAGGGAATTTTATGGTCCAGAATGACAGCCTGGACAGAAAAATTGGTGGTTGAAAGAATGGTGTGGTCGGAGAATGAAGAGGTTTGCAAGGCTGTTTCCCGGAAGCCGTCCCGGCAGAGAAGCGTTTGGGAGGTCAATGTCTGCTGGTCGGCCTGGATTTCAGAAACGGTCAGGGAAAGGGGGTAGTTTTCCACCAGGTTCCAGGTATAACCGGCCAGTTTTCCCTGAACGTGGTGCAGAATGCCGGGAGGACCGAAAATGTGGAGATTTTTTTGCCGGCCGAGAACGCAGCGCAGCAGGCGGTCGAAGCCGATGAAATGATCCATGTGGCAGTGCGAGACAAAAATGTAATCTATTTTCATCAGCTTTCTGGTTGGCAGCCGGGAAAGATCTCCCAGGTCAAAAAGAACAGCGGTTTTTTCGTGCCGTATCTGCAGGTAGACGGCCGGGTCCCCAAAGGGATCATTAACCAGTTGTGGAAGAAAGAGAGGGGTCATGTTGTCGTTATCTGCGCTGAGCTGTTGGCTGTTGGTGACCTATTCCTGAACTGCGTTTATGAAAAACAAAAAAATTATGCAACCATGAAGAATTGAAGAGCTTGAAGAGTTCCTAGTTAAACTTCATGCTCTTCATTCCTTCATGGTGAAATAAAATTTTAAGTTGCAGGCGTTGATCCCGCCTTGGTTTCATGACTGCATGGTATTAATTATTACCAGTTTTCACCTGTTGGCTGTTCGTTTTTATGAACGCAACGCCTTGGCTTTTCAAGGCTAAACGCTGATGACGAACGGCTGATTACCCAACCAAGGCGGG
>JAOZRP010000185.1 GCA_029940125.1 bacterium | reverse complement strand
TGGCGGATCAGGGGATTGACTCCATCCATGTGAAAATGGATGAAGTCTTGTCGGCAACGGAAGCGATTATTAACGGCCGACGCACCATTCTGGTGGGTACGAATAATTATTTGGGCTTGACCTTTGATCCTGCCTGTATCGAAGCTTCCTGTCGGGCAGCTCGTGAAGAGGGTACCGGTACCACCGGGTCGCGGATGGCCAATGGGACCCTGACGGGTCATGTTGCCCTGGAAAGAGAACTGGCGGCTTTTTATAACCAAAAGGGAGCCATTGTTTTTTCCACCGGCTTCGTTGCCAACCTGGGGATGCTGTCCAGTCTTGTCGGCCGTGGCGATACCATTGTGCTCGATGCCGACTGCCACGCGAGCATTTACGACGGCTGCCGTTTGAGCGGGGCTGATTTTATCCGTTTTCGCCACAATGATGCTTCGCATCTGGATGACAGGCTGCGCCGCCTGGGCGACCGGGCCGCGGACGCTCTGATTCTGGTGGAAGGGATCTACAGCATGTTCGGCGACCGGGCGGTTCTGGATGAAATTGTCGCCGTGAAAAAGAAGTATGGCGCCTTCCTGATGGTGGATGAAGCCCATTCCCTTGGGGTGCTGGGATCCCATGGTCGCGGCTGTGCCGAGGAAGCCGGGGTTGAAGACGAGGTTGACTTTGTCGTCGGAACGTTCAGCAAAAGCCTGGCGGCAATCGGCGGCTTCTGTGTCAGCAACCATCCTGAACTTGAATTGGTGCGTTATGCCAGTCGTCCCTATATTTTTACCGCCTCGTCATCTCCTTCCTCTATTGCCTCGACCAGGGAAGCCTTGAAAATTATCCAGCAGCGCCCGGAGCTGCGTCGTAACCTCTGGGACAATGCCAGACGACTGTATCATGGTTTGAAGGATCTTGGGTATCTGCTGGGTCCGGAACCAAGCCCGGTTATTTCAGTCCGCCTCCAGGAAGCCTTGAAAGCCTTTTCCTGCTGGCAGGGATTGTTGAATGAGGGCGTTTATACCAATCTGGTGCTGCCTCCCGCCACCCCTGACGGGGGCTCCCTGCTGCGCTGCAGTGTCAGTGCCGCCCATACGCCTGAGCAGATATCCCGGATCATTGCCGCCTTTGCGGCCATTTCCCGCTGATTCCCAGCTGATACGTCAAGTAGTTCATTTGCTTTCGCGTTGCCGCTAGCCCTGGCCGTTTTCTAGAGGTATTGCCCGTATGCTTTTTCTTTTCAGTTTTTTCCGCTCTTATCCCGTTCCCAGTATTACCATGCTCTTGTCCCTCCTGCTGGCCGGGGTGGTGGAAGGCTTTGGCCTGGTAACCATGCTGCCTCTCCTGAGTATTATTGTGGGGAATTTCAGGGGTGGGGAAAATGTCAGCGGCATCGCTGATAATCGTGCCGGGCAGGTGGTCGTTAAGGTTTTGTCCCTGGTTGGATTGCAGCCTACGGTTCCAACCCTTTTGGCCGTTATTGTGCTGGCAATCCTGCTGAAAAGCGTCCTGGTGCTGCTGGCAAAGAAAAAGGTTGGCTATACAGTGGCCATGGCCTCTACGGATTTGCGTTTGAAGCTGATTGATGCCTTGCTGGCGGCCAGGTGGGGATATTTTGTCGGTCAGCCGGTTGGCAGCTTCACCAATGCCGTGGCGACCGAGGCCATGCGGGCCTCCAATGCCTACCTGGCTGGTTCAACCATGCTGGCCAAGCTGTTGCAGGCATCTGTTTATATTGCTGTTTCCCTGATAGTGTCATGGAAGGCCACCACGGTTTCCCTGCTGGCGGGTTTGCTGTTTCTCGTCTTGTTTACCAGGTTGATTCGCAAGGCGAGGAAGGCCGGGGGGAAGCAGACCCTTTTGCTGAAGAAGCTTCTCTCCCAGTTGACTGACAGCATGCAGTCGATCAAGCCTTTAAAAGCCATGGCCAGGGAGCATCTGGCCAAAGCCATCATGGTCGAGGAAACAAACCGTTTGAACCGGGCCTTGCGCAAGCAGGTGTTCAGCAAGGAGGCGCTGAAAGCTTTTCAGGAACCAATGATTACGATTATTTTGGTTGTGGGCCTGTATTTTTCCCTGGTCCATTTTAAGATCCCCATGGCTGAAATCATGATACTGATCTTCCTGCTGGCCAGGATACTGTTTCAACTGGGTAGGGTGCAGCAGCAGTACCAGAAAATGGTTATTTTCGAGAGTGCCTACTGGTCCCTGATGGACAAAATCAAGGAGGCGGAAAAAGAAAGAGAACCAGTGCAGAAAGGGGTGGTGCCGGATCTTAAGCGCGGCATCCGTTTGGAAAATGTCTTTTTTTCCTACCAGGAAAAACCGATTTTCAAGAATCTGAACATTGAGTTCCCCTGCCGTTCCTTTACGGCGCTTGTCGGAACCTCAGGGGTGGGAAAAACGACCATTGCTGACCTTATTACCGGCCTTTATCGTCCCCAGCATGGAGAAGTTTATATTGATGACATTCCCATGAGCAAGATAGACCTGCGCCAGTGGCGGAACATGATCGGTTATGTGCCTCAGGATCCCCTGCTGGTCCATGATTCTGTCTATGCCAACATCACTTTTGGCGATGATGCTTTCAGCGAACATGATGTTGAAGAAGCCTTGAAGGCCGCGGGAGCCTGGGATTTTGTTTCATCCATGCCTCAGGGCATGCACTCCAGCGTTGGCGAGCGGGGCGGACGGCTGTCCGGCGGTCAGCGGCAGAGGCTGGCCATTGCCCGGGCGCTGGTTCATAAGCCAAAGTTGCTGATTCTCGATGAAGCGACCAGCGCCCTGGACCCGGAAAGCGAAGCGGCCATCTGCCGGACACTGCAGGAACTGCGCCATAAATTAATTGTGCTGGCGATATCACACCAGCCGGCTATGGTTGAAGTCGCGGACCGCACCTATCGGATTTTGCCGGATGGCGATGTCGTGTTGGTTGCGGACGCCTCACAGCCGGCCATGGACGGCCGGCGAGAATGAGCGAGAGCCATGCCGGAACATCCTGATTCCTGATTTGGGTTGCGGGGTTTGTCCCCGCATTAGTTGACCGGTGGTCTATTGTCTGCGATGAAAGATTATAAAACTCTTCCGGTTGGTGATCGAAAAATGGCTGAAGTTTTTTTTGGCGGCGGGCACCGGCCTCCGGGAGCGTTGCGTGATTTGCTGGCCGAGAGAATTAGAGCCGTTCCCACCGATGGTTCCATTGACTGGGTTACCTATTACTTTCGCGACCGGCGTCTGGCCGAAGACTTGCTGGCCGCCCATCGCCGCGGGGTCAGGGTGACGGTGACCGTTGAAAAGCAGCCGCGCACGCCGCGCGCCAATGAGGCGGTGGCTGAGATGCTTGCCGGATCACAAGGGTTGGGAGCCGGGTTTCGGCTGCTGTCCCTGCCGCTGCTGTCGCCCCGGCTTCAGGCCGGCTGGAAGCCCCATCTTCACGAAAAATTATATTGTTTTTCTCACCCCGAACCGGTAGCTTTTCTGGGCTCTTACAATCCTTCCGGCGATCAGCCGGAAGAAGACCCGGACATTATCAGGGAAATCGGCGATCAGGACCGGGGCTACAATGTTTTGGTCGGGCTGAAGGATCCCTGGCTGGTGGTCCGGCTGACGGCGCACGCCAGGAGTCTGCACCGGATGGAAACCGGGCGCAGCCGGTGCTTTGCCATTGACAACAACCTGGAATTGAAAAGCGCCTTGGGAAGGATCTTTTTTTTACCGTCCCTGTTTCCGCACCCGGCAATGAGATTTTTGCATTCCCTGGGTGCCGACTACAAGCTGAAATGCGTGTTTTCTCATCTGAAAGGCGGGGGGCTGGTGCGCAAACTGGTGAAGCTGGCCGGAAAGGGACATCAGATTGAAATCCTGGCGGATTCCACCTCGCGTCGGGTTCCCGCGTCGGTGGAAAAGACGCTCAAAAACGCCGGGATTGCTTTCCATCGCCTGGGGAGGGAAACCGGTTTGCCCATGCATGATAAATTTATCCTGGCGGAAAATGCCGAAAAGCGTTGGGTTGTTTTCGGCAGTTTCAACTGGACGCCTCGTTCCTGGTGGCTCAACCAGGAAATCGGCATGATTTCCGCCGACAAGGATTTGTGCCGGGCGTTTGCCGACCGCTGGAATGAGTTGGCCGCCGCACTCGAAAAGGAAAAATTTTCATCGCCGTCCTGAGGAAAAAGCGGAAGACATACCGTTGAAAACCACCCGGAATCTGTTGCCCGGGTAAAAGATTTGAGGGGTTTTTTATGACACAAGGGCCTTCCACCATCATCATTCCGGTTGAAAGCCAGGTCAGGGAACTGGACGCCAAAATCCTGCTGGCGAGCGCCGCGGCCGAACGTGGTTTTCCGGTTATTATCGGGTCGCGGGCCTTTATCCATTTCCTGGTGGACTCCCTGCCCCGCGGCGTCTACCTGGCCAAGAGCATGCGGACGCTGAGCATCAGGATGTTTTCAATTCTGCGTGACCTGGGCCACGAGATTGTCGGTTGGGATGAAGAAGGGCTGGTGCGCTGGCCCGACCAGGAATACTACCGCTGGCGCCTGTCTCCGGTGACCCTGGAGAAATTGTCCCACCTGCTGACCTGGGGGGAGGACGACGCCCGGGTTTTGCGTCATTATCCCGGTTATCCGGGAACGCCGATCCACCTGACCGGCAATCCCAGGATCGATCTGCTGCGTCCCGAGCTGCGTTCCTTCTACCAGCAAAAAGCGGATGAGCTGAAAGAGCGGTACGGGGATTTTATCCTTATCAATACCAATTTCAGCAAGGTGAATCATTTTTTCTCGCACCTCAGCGAGTTGAAGAAGCCGGCCATGGAATTGGAAGCCGGCGGCGAGGAGACCTTTGACGCCGGGAAGGGACGGTTGAAACAGGTCCTTTTCGAGCATTTCCAGGACATGCTGCCGACCTTGTGCCGGGCGTTGCCGGACCATACGGTTGTTGTCCGCCCCCACCCGGCGGAAAGCCACGCTCCCTGGCTGAAGATTGCCGGCCGGCATCCGAATCTGAAGATTATCAATGAGGACAGCGTCACTCCCTGGCTGATGGCGGCGAAAGTACTGGTGGCCAACGGCTGTACCACCATGATTGAAGCGGCCGTCCTGGGGACGCCCACCGTTGCCTATCAGCCGGTGGTTGACGAACGGTATGACGACGATCTGCCCAATGAAGTGAGCTATCGGGCCTACTCACTGGACGAACTTTGTCAGCTGATTAAAGAAATTGTGCAGGATGACAAGGGGCCGGTGGCTGAAGATGAGCGTCGGCGGATTCTGGCTCCCCATATTACGGCTCTTGAGGGTGAATTGTCCTGCGACCGGATGGTCGACGTCCTGGTTGAAGGCGGATATCTGCGGCAATCGCCGCCGGCCGTGCCGATGGGGACCTATCTGCGCGGCCGGCTGCACAACCGGGTGCG
>JAOZRP010000520.1 GCA_029940125.1 bacterium | reverse complement strand
GTTTTGCGTGCCTCGAATCTGGAGCCGTTACTGTGCCATCGGTTTTCAAGACATTCTTATAGTTGTTACGAGTTCATCCGGCAGGGTACATGAATATTTCCCATTGGATTTTTGCCCATTTTCTGGAGATCGTCGGCTACATGCTGGCGATTGTCCTGATTCCGCGAATTCTCCTGGAACGGCGGCATCCCGGGGCGACCCTTGCCTGGATCCTGGCCATCGGCCTGCTTCCCTACGTGGGGGTGCCTTTATATTTTCTCATTGGCGGCAAGCGGATCAAGCGCATTGTCGATACCATGGACCGGCCGCCGGAAAAATATCCGGATTCTTCCTGTGTTCCGGCCGACGACATATATCCATCCCTGAGCCGGGTTTCAAACCTGATGGTGCGAACCGGGGCCTACTACCCGGTAACCGGCAACCGCTGCCGGGTGGTTGATGACGGGGTGGAGGCGTTTCGTGCCCTGGAAGAACTGATTGAACAGGCCGAAGTTTCCATTGAAATCACCACGTTTATTCTCGGCCGTGACGACGTCGGCCGGAGGCTGGTAGCGCAGCTGGCCCGCAAGGCCCGCCAGGGGGTGAAGGTAAAGCTGCTCCTTGACGCCCTGGGCTGCTTCCTGACCAAGGGGCGTTTTGTGCAGCCTCTCCGTGATGCCGGCGGCCAGGTGGGCATTTTCCTGCCCCTGCTGCCGACGCGCACTCGCTGGGCGGCCAACCTGCGCAACCACCGCAAGATGGTTATTGTCGATGGTCGCCGGGCGCTGGCCGGGGGCATGAACCTGGCCAAAAACTACCTTGGCCCGACCGCTTATAAGAAACGCTGGAAAGACACGATCCTGCTGTTTGAAGGGGTTGCCGTTGCTCACCTGCGCAACGTTTTCCGCCACGACTGGGCCTATGCCACCGGGGAAAAATTTGTCCGGGTTGAAGCCGACTGCTCCCGACTGGCGGAACCGGGGTTTGGCAGCGTCGTGCAGGTGGTTGCCGACGGCCCGGCGTATGCCAACCGCCGTCCTTTGTATTCCGGGGTCCTGGCAGCCCTGCACCAGGCGGAAAAAAGCATCTGGGTGGTCAGCCCCTATTTTGTTCCCGATGAATCCCTGTCGGCCGCCCTGGAACTGTCGGCCCGCATGGGACGCGACGTGCGGCTGATCATGCCGGAGCGTTCCAACCATCCCCTGGTGGACCTGGCCGGAAATTCCTTCCTGCCGGACCTGATTGACGCCGGGGTGCACTTGTATCGCTACCAGCCGGGAATGATCCATGCGAAACTGATTGTCATCGATGGACGCCTGGCCGTGGTCGGCACCGTTAACATGGACATCCGCAGTTTCCAGTTGAATTTCGAGCTGGCGCTGTTTCTTTACTCTGAAACTGACATCAAACAGGTTCTTGGCGTGGTCGAAAAGATTATTGCCGACTCCCGGCTGGTGCCGGCGGAGGAAATTCACCAGCGGGGCCGGGTCCGGGAATTCATCGAGGATATCTGCCGGGT
>JAOZRP010000519.1 GCA_029940125.1 bacterium | reverse complement strand
GTACCGCCATGAGCGACTCCGCACCATTTGTCGAGTTCATGCTGCAAGCCATCCTTGAAAGTGTCGAAAGCGTTGGCAGCGACCAAGTAAGCGACCAAGTAAGCGACCAAGTAAAACGACTACTGCATTTCATGGATGAAGCGTTTGTCTCCGCCGCCGAAATGATGGCCGGGCTTTCACTTACCCATCGACCCACTTTCCGCAAAAACTACCTGCATCCGGCCCTTGAACAGGGACTTATTGAAATGAAGTATCCGGAAAACCCAAAACATCCACGGCAACGCTACTGCCTGACAACAAAGGGATGGAAAATGAAGACCCTGTTGGGAGAACAATGATCATGAACACCGCGTCCATCGTCCAGAAAATCTGGAGTTACTGCGACGTCCTGCGCGACGTGGGCGTCGGTTACGGCGACTACCTGGAACAGCTCACCTACCTGCTGTTTCTGAAAATGGCGGATGAATACGGTAAACCGCCCCATAACCGGGATATCGGCATTCCGCCGGAATACACCTGGCCGGAACTGAAGAAACGGCGGGGGGCGGAGCTTGAATCCTTTTACGTGAAGCTGCTGCGCGAACTGGGCCGGCAAAAGGGCATGCTGGGCCAGATTTTCACCAAGGCTCAGAACAAGATTCAGGACCCGGCCATGCTCTACCGCATCATCGACATGATTGACACCGAGCAGTGGACCATGATGGGCACCGATGTCAAAGGGGAGATTTACGAGGGCTTGCTGGCCAAAAACGCCGAAGACGTGAAATCGGGCGCGGGACAGTACTTTACCCCCCGGCCGCTGATCCGGGCGATGGTCGAATGCGTGCGTCCCGAGGTCGAAAGAACCATTGCCGACCCGGCTTGCGGCACGGGTGGCTTTTTCCTGGGAGCCTATGATTTTATTTCACACCATTACCGATTAAATAAGGCCCAGAAAGAATTCCTGAAATTCAAAACGTTTTACGGCAATGAAATCGTCGCCAACACTCGCCGCCTGGCACTGATGAACATGCTGCTGCACAGCATCGGCGATATCGACGCGGAACCTTCCATTGCCCCTACCGACGCCCTGATCGCCCCGCCGAAACAGGCTTTTGATTATGTGCTCACCAATCCGCCGTTTGGCAAGAAAAGTTCCATCACCATCACCAATGGCGAAGGCAGGGCGGAAAAGGAGGATTTCACTTACAACCGCCAGGATTTCTGGGTAACGACTTCCAACAAGCAGCTCAATTTCGTCCAGCACGTCCGCGCCATGCTGAAAACCAGCGGCAAGGCCGCCGTTGTGGTACCGGACAACGTGCTCTTTGAAGGCGGGGCCGGGGAAACCGTGCGCCGCAAGCTGCTGGAAACCACCGACCTGCACACCATTTTGCGCCTGCCAACCGGCATCTTTTACGCCCAGGGGGTCAAGGCCAACGTGCTCTTTTTCGATAACCGCCCGGCAGCCAAGGAACCACAGACCAGAGAAGTCTGGTTCTATGACTACCGCACCAACATCCACCATA
>JAOZRP010000518.1 GCA_029940125.1 bacterium | reverse complement strand
CAATAACCCGGCCGTACCAGATCCGGAAGTCAAAGCGACAAAACCACGTCGGCGTTTTACCGCCAAATACAAGCTCGGCATTCTGGCTGAAGTTGATGCCTGCACCAGCAAAGGGCAGATCGGTGCCATTCTCCGCCGGGAAGGATTGTACTCTTCCCACTTGACCACCTGGCGAAGGCAGCGGGAGGAAGGCATTCTCAATGGTCTTTCTCCCCGCAAACGAGGGAGAAAAGCAAAAGAGGTCAATCCATTAGCCAAACGAGTCGCCGAGCTGGAGCGAGAAAACCGAAAGCTGGACAAAAAACTCAAACAGGCCGAGATCATCATTGAATTTCAAAAAAAAATTTCACAGATGCTGAACCTGGGAGAGCCGCAATGATTCCGGTGGCAACGACACTTTCCGGGCACGTAGGTAAAAAAGCAGCTTGCAAGGCTTTGGCTATTCCCAGGTCAACCTATTATCGGCAGTGCCGGGAGAAACCACTGGCTAAGCCAAGGCCGGCTCCGCCTTTGGCACTTTCAGTCAAGGAGAAGGAAACCGTCCTGCAGGTTGCCCATGAGAAACGTTTTTGGGATGCAACTCCTTATGAGATATATGCAACACTGCTGGATGAAGGGATATATTACTGTTCCATCCGTACCTTCTACCGAATATTGTCAAGCGTGCAGGAAATCAAAGAACGACGTAAACAGGTCAAACGGCCTCATTATAAAAAACCTGAGCTGCTGGCCACCGGTCCCAACCAGGTCTGGTCATGGGATATTACCAAACTGAAAGGGCCGGCCAAATGGACCTACTTTTATCTCTATGTCATCATGGACATTTTCAGCCGTTATGTGGTTGGCTGGCTTATTGCTCCGGCCGAACGCCAGGCCCTGGCAAAAGAGCTTATTGCCCAAACCTGCGAAAAACAGCAGATAAGCAAAAACCAACTGGTTCTTCATGCTGACCGGGGCAGCAGCATGAAATCAAAAGTGGTAGCCCAATTGCTGGCTGATCTGGGAGTGACCAAAAGTCACAGCCGTCCCTATGTCAGCAATGACAATCCCTATTCAGAATCAGGATTCAAAACCCTGAAATATTCACCCCATTTTCCGGCTTGTTTTGGTTCAATCCAGGATGCCAGAAGTTTTTGCCGGCAGTTCTTTGCCTGGTACAACGATGAACATAAACATTCCAGCATTGGACTTTTAACCCCGAAGCAGGTTCATTATGGACTTGCCGACCAGGTTCTGGTTCAACGGTCCCGGGTATTACAGGAAGCTTTCGATAAGAATACCAACCGGTTTAAGGGCAAATGTCCTCAGCCTCTATCAGTACCGAAAGCTGCCTGGATAAATCGTCCTGACAATGAAATTGATTTTCTCAACGGCCTTGAAAGTGAATCGGCATTGGCAAAGGTTCCATGTCAAGATCGCGAAGCGCCGCAGGGTAATCTTGACATGGAAACTGGCAATGCCAGCTTTCTCAAGGACGGTGAAAAATCCTGCATTGAAATAGATGGATGT
>JAOZRP010000184.1 GCA_029940125.1 bacterium | reverse complement strand
TTAGTAAAAATATTAAAGAAAATAAATGGTTAAGCCGAGAGCTGAAAGCTGACAGCCCATCTGGAAGCATCAGTTCCCAGATGGAAACTATATTATTTACATGAGGCGATGCATGAGCGACAGCAAAAATAGTGCAAAGTTGACCCGGTCAGACAAGGAGAAACTGGCGGTTGTTGATGTAAAAGGTTTAAATAACCTGCTGAAAATGGGCAAAGAAAAGGGCTTCCTTTCCTATGCCGAGATTAATGACGTACTGCCGGCGGAAGCGATTTCCCCGGAAAAGATTGATGAAATCATTATGTTGTTTTCTGATCTGGATATCGAGGTCATTGATGCCCAGAAACACCCCCAGCTGATCGAAGCCGAAGATGAAGAAGCCGCGGTTGTCCCTGAGATTGAAGAGAAAAAGCCGGTTGCGGCGGCTTCGGGCGACCGACAGCACGACCCGGTACGCATGTATCTCTGGGAGATGGGCTCGGTTTCCCTGCTTACCCGTGAAGGTGAGGTGGAAATAGCCAAAAAGATTGATGAAGGCGAGCACGAGATTATCCGGACCATTCTTAAATCCCACTTGACCATCAGGGAACTGCAGCTTTTGGGGGAAATGCTGGCTGCCGGTGTCTTGAGGGTCAAGGATGTTTCCAAGGATATTGAGGAGGAAATCGAAGAAGACCTGATTGTGGTTGCCAGTGACGATGATGAAGATGAAGAGGAAGATACCGAAGCTTTGCTGGATGATGACAGCGATGAAGAGGATGAATCCTTGAATGAAGATGTCACTGAAACTGCTGGTGACGATGAAAATCTGCGTCAGAAGATTGTCAGCCATATTGAACAAATCGTTTCCTTGTATGAAGACAACCGGGCGATCCGCAATCGTTTGAAACATCCTGATGAAACCATGAAAACCCCGCTGCAGCGCAAGGCCGCCCGGGCCAAGGTGCGGGCCCAGGAACATGAAATGTTCGACTTGTTCCAGGCGGTCAATCTGAAGCAGCGCCATATTGACGATATTGTTGCCAAACTGAAGGACTACATCCGCCTGGGTCAGAGCCTGAGAAAAATGGTTGCCCGGCTGGAATCTACCTATGGCGTGCGCTTTTTTGCCCTGGAGCGGCGCTGCAAGCGCTGCCTGAAAGACGAAGGAGAGAAGAAGGCTTTTCTGCGGCAGTATTCTTTGTCGGCGAGTGATTTTGATGACTTGTTTTTCCGGGTGGAGAATCTGTCGGTCAAAATCCGCCAGCTGCGCCGGGATACCGGTTTCAGCCTGGCTGATTTGAAACAGATTGACCTCCAGCTCAGCGCCGGTGAACGCAAGGCCGAGTGGGCGAAAAACGAGTTGATCCGGGCCAATCTCAGGCTGGTGGTCAGCATTGCCAAAAAGTACACCAATCGCGGCCTGCAGTTTCTGGACCTGATCCAGGAAGGGAACATCGGACTGATGAAGGCGGTTGACAAGTTTGAATACCAGCGGGGCTACAAATTCAGTACCTATGCCACCTGGTGGATCCGCCAGGCCATTACTCGGGCTATTGCCGACCAGGCCCGCACCATCCGCATTCCGGTGCATATGATTGAAACCATCAACAAGCTGATTCGCACCTCCCGCTATCTGCTGCAGGAACTGGGGCGGGAGCCGACTCCCGAGGAAATCTCCGAGCGGATGGACATCCCCCTGGACAAGGTCAAGAAAGTGTTGAAAATCGCCAAAGAGCCCATTTCTCTGGAAACGCCCATTGGTGAGGAGGAAGACAGCCATCTGGGCGACTTCATTGAAGATAAAAAAGCGGTTAATCCTTTGGATTCGGTGGTCAAGGCGGACTTGTCTGAACGGACCACCCAGGTGCTCTCCAGCCTGACCCCCCGGGAGGAGAAGGTGCTGCGTCTGCGTTTCGGGATCGGTGAACGCTGCGACCATACGCTGGAAGAAGTGGGGCAGGATTTTGATGTGACCAGGGAGCGGATTCGCCAGATTGAGGCCAAGGCCCTGCGCAAGCTGCGCCATCCAAGCCGGAGCCGCAAACTGAAAGGGTTTCTCGAATGGTAGGGAGGCGGATTATCTCATCCAGGTGGGATTGAAAAAATTAAAAAGGCCGGGAGATATCTCCCGGCCTTTCTTTTTTAGCACCTTACGCCTGAAATGCTGTCACAAAAAAACAAAAAATTGTCGGGAATACATTTAAGGATGTTCGGGCTTGGCTCATAGCGGTATTGGCCGCCGAACGAATCACACGATGTGCCGCGAGAATGAGCGAGAGCCATGCCGGAACATCCTGATATCCTGATTTGGGTTGTGTGGGCGTTAAGCCGGCGTTAGTTGTCTTTCAGCCGGCTGATAATGCCGGCGTAGTCGTCGGTGCTGAAAACCGCCGAGCCGGCCACGAAAATGTTGGCCCCGGCTTGATCCGCTGCCTCGATGGTGTCGACGTTGATGCCGCCATCCACTTCCAGCAGGACCGGCAGCTGCCGGCGGTCGATGAGGGCACGCAGGTCGGCCACCTTGGCCAGGGCGCCGGGAATCAGCTGCTGGCCGCCGAAACCGGGATTAACAGTCATCACCAGCACCAGGTCGACATCTTCCAGGATGTTTTCCAGGACCGAAATCGGGGTGGCCGGATTGATGGAAACCCCGGCCTTGAGTTCGTGTTCCTTGATCCGCTGAATCAGCCGGTGCAGGTGGACGGTGGCCTCGGCGTGGACGGTGATGATGTCGCTGCCGGCCTCAGCGAAGGCGTCGATGAAGCATTCGGGATTGTCAATCATCAAGTGGACGTCAAAAAGCAGCCTGGTGTGGGGGCGCAGCGCTTTTACCACCCCGGGGCCGATGGTCAGGTTGGGGACGAAATGACCGTCCATGACATCGATGTGGATGAGATCCGCCCCGGCCTGGTCCACCGCCCTGATTTCCTCGGCCAGCCGGCCGAAGTCGGCAGAGAGGATGGACGGGGCGATCATCCGCGCGCTTTTAGCCGTTTTTTGTATGCTGTCCATTATGTCGTTTTGCCTCGTTTCCCGTAGTCTACTGGCGCTCCAGGACGGCGGCGAAAAAGCCGTCCAAGCCGCCGGGTTCAAAAAAGAACGTTTGAAGGTAGCCTTCCGGGTCGAACCATTTCCTGGTCCGGGGAGGAGTCATCCGGTCCGGGGGCAGCCGGGAAAAATCCGTCCGCACGGCCAGGAAACGCTCCACCACCTCCTGGTTTTCCTTCCGGTTGGCGGTGCAGGTAGCATAGACCAGGCGTCCGCCTTTTTTCAGGTATGTAGAACAATTTGTCAGGATTTGCAATTGAATTGTGGCCAGCTGCTCCAGGTCGCCGGGCTGTTTGCGCCAGCGCAGGTCGGCCCGCCGGCGCAGGACGCCGAGGCCGGAGCAGGGGGCGTCCACCAGGATGGCGTCAAAGCACTGCGGCATTTCCCGGGGCAGCGGCCGACAGAGATCGGCCACCAGCGGCTGTACGGAATGCAGACCCAGCCGCCTGCCGGTTTCAGTCACCAATCGGGTTCTTTTTTCGCTGATGTCGGCGGCAAAAATGGTGGCCTGGTCGTCGCTTAGTTCCGCCAGGTGCCAGGCCTTGCCGCCGGGCGCCGCGCAGGCGTCGAGAATAACCTGCCCGGGAGCGGGATGGAGCAGGTAGCTGATCAACTGGGCTCCTTCGTCCTGGACGGTGATGGTGCCCCGGCGGAAAAATCGGGAAGTGAGCAGTTCGCCGGCCTGCCTGGCGGTGAAGCCTTCCGGGGCATAGATGGTGGGGGTGATATGGTTGTCGCTGCCGGTTGATGGCGTTGTTTCTTTTTCCAGTTGGGCGAGAAATTGATCGCGGGAGGTCTGCAGGCGGTTTACCCGGAAGGTGGTGCCGGCAAAATCGTTGGCCTGGCGGCAGAGCCTTTCAGTCAGTTGGGGGCCGTAGTCGTCCAGCCAGCGGGAGATCAGCCAGTCGGGCAGGGAATACTTGACGCCCAGAAATATCACTGGATCTGCTTCGGGGTCGGGAAGCAGGGTTTCCGGGTCGGTGCGCAGGTAGGTGCGCAGCATGCCGTTGATGAAGCCTTCCCGGCCCGGCAGTTCGCGTTTGGCCAAGTTGACGGTTTCGGAAACCACGGCGTAGGGAGGAGTGCCGCTGAGAAAAGTCAGCTGGTAAAGTGCCAGCCGCAGGAGGTTCCTGGTTTTCGGGTCCGGTCCTTTTTTATGCTTTGAGAGCCGGTCGATCAGCCAGTCCAGGCGCCGCCGCCATTTGACGGAGCCGGACACCAGGTTGGTGACCAGGGCCCGGCCGCGGCGGTCAAGATTTTTCCCCTGACTGTTGTTAAAGCATTGTTCCAGGGCCTGTTCGATGTCAACCGACTGGCTGTCTATCGCTACCAGGGTCTTCCAGGCCTGCTGCCTGGGTGTTGGACTGCCGCCCGCCCGCGGCGGGGAATTTTTTCTGCCACTCTGCCTGTTGATGTTTGGTCACCTTTCCATTTTGTGAAATTCCGGGGTCGCCATATCTTTTTTCCAGAACCTCCAGGTACTCTCAATTGTTCAGACCATGTTTTCCAGCCGCCTGATTCGCTCTTCCGTGGAGGGATGGGTGGAGAACAACTGGCTTATTTTGCCGCTGGTCAAGGGGTTGACGATGAACATGTGCGCCGTGGCCGGGTTTGCCTTTTGCATCGGCAGCCGCTTGCTGTAGGCATCGAGTTTGGCCAGGGCCGAGGCCAGGTAATGGGGGTTGCCGCTGATTCTGGCGCCGCCTTCGTCGGCAAGATACTCCCGTGAACGGGAAATAGCCATCTGGATAAGCATGGCTGCCAGCGAAGCGATCATGGTGAAGATCATGACGAAGATGAAGTTGCCGCCGTTGTCGTCGTCGCCGCCAAAGCCGCCGAAAATGGCGCCCCAGCGGGCCAGGCTGGCAATCATGGAGATGGCGCCGGCAATGGTGGCGGCAATGCTGCCGATCAGAATGTCGCGGTGCTTGACGTGGCTCAGTTCATGTCCTAAGACTCCCATCAGTTCCTCGCGGCTGAGCAGTTTCAAAATGCCATTGGTAACCGCAACCGCCGCGTGTTCGGGATTTCTGCCGGTGGCAAAGGCATTGGGGCTGTCCTGGGGGATGATGTAGACTTTCGGCATCGGCAGCTCGGCCCGCTGGGCCAGGGTCCTGACCATGGCATAGAGGTCGGGATAGTTGTCTTCCGATACCTCTCGGGCCTTATACATGGACAGGACAATTTTGTCGCTGAACCAGTAGGAGCCGAAATTCATTGCTGAAACCAGGATGAAGGCAAAGACCATTCCCTGGTTGCCGCCCAGCATCCTGCCGACCAGGACGAACAGGACGGTTAATCCCACCATCAGGCTGATGGTTTTGGCTTGATTCATTGCGTCAACCTCCAATTATATCATAATAAATTCCTTGGATTTTAAAGGTAAGGATCATGACTGCAAATGTCAAGGTTATTTTAATGCTCTTTTTAACGTTGA
>JAOZRP010000517.1 GCA_029940125.1 bacterium | reverse complement strand
TGGCTCCTGACTGTCTCCGGCGTTGGCTTTATCCTTACTTCGGCCTATAACGGTCAGCTGCCGGCCTATTCGTTCCGGGAAATGGAGGTGCTTTTTATCCTGCTGACGCTTTTTGTAGCCGTCAAGGGACTGCAGAACAGCGGCCTGATGGCTAGAGTTTCCCAACACCTTGAAAAGGGAGCGGCCGTTCCCTTCAAACTGGTGGTCGCCACCTTTTTCCTCTCCATGCTGGTTACCAATGACATTGCCCTGGTGGTCATTGTGCCGCTGACCCTGGCACTCACTATCGACCGGCTGGATGTACTGGTGATCCTGGAAGCCCTGGCCGCCAATGCCGGTTCGGCCCTGACGCCATTCGGCAACCCGCAAAATCTTTTCATCTACTGGTATTATCATGTGCCGCCGGGACAATTTATCATGGTCATGGCGCCGTTTGCCCTCTTTTTTCTGGTCATTTTAATGGTGATTGCATTTGCTGTCAGAACCAAAAACAATGGCAGCAATGAGACGGTAGCAGGGAAAGTTGATGCATCGGCGTTTATTTATGCCATCCTGTTCCTGATCGTTCTTTTGTCCGTTCTGCGGATTTTGCCGGCCGCGGCCAGCCTCCTGGTCATCGTTTACGCTTTGCTGCGCGACCGCAGAGCCCTGCGGATCGATTACGCGCTGCTGCTCAGTTTCTTTTTCTTTTTCGGTCTGGCGGAAAACGTAAAATTCATGCTGGCCGCCGAAATCAGGTACGCCGGGCATGTATTCCTGTTTTCCGCCCTGGTCAGCCAGGTAACCAGCAATGTTCCCGCCGCCCTGCTGTTCGCGAAATTCACTACCAACTGGAAGGCTCTGCTCTGGGGTACTAATGCCGGCGGGTTTGGCAGCCTGTTTGGCTCTTTCGCCAACCTGATTGCCTACCGGCTCTATGTTACTCGCAACCATGGAGAGCAGGCTAGTGACCAGGCCCTGTTCACGGCAAAATTCCTGGCCATGGGGTATGGAGCTTTTTTTCTGGCCATCGGGTGGTATTTTGTTTTACAAGGATTGAAGTGGTAAAAAAAACAGGAAATGGCAATGAAATTACAGCTGCCAGGCAAAGCAAAATATGAAGCGGAAATTGCGGTTTTGTGCAACCGCGGCATTTTTTCCGATCACCCGGATAAAATCGGCGCGGTACGGATCTATGGCGGTGATGGTCGAGCGGTGCTGTCGATGGTTGAGCAGGCCCGGATGCTGTTTGACGAGTATCCGGAAGACTGCGTCAGCTTAGGGACGGCAGGGGTAGTGGTGGTAGAAGAAAACGGCCGGAAATCCCAAGTTGCCGATGCCATCTTCTGCCTGGCCAAAGGTGACGGGTTTTCGCTGCTGGCCACCTCCGTGGATCCGGATGCCACCCGCGACCTCCTGGGGCGATTGCAGCGCTATGCCACCAGGCTGGTGCGGATTGACGTTCCCTGATGATGCGTTGTACATTTTAAACAAAAGGTAAAAAATCGTCAACCTCATGATTGCCTTCAACCACATTC
>JAOZRP010000516.1 GCA_029940125.1 bacterium | reverse complement strand
GGGGTACTGAAAAGAGTGACAGCCTTTCAGAAGTAAGGTACTAACGGCTCAATATTTTACCGAAAGCCAACTGTTAATCGCTGAAAGCGTGCCTCGGGAAACAGACGTTTCCCGAGGCGCACAAATCAATAACGCTTTTCAAAAAGTATGGGCTTGCGAATCGGCCGTTCCAGGGTCTCCGGCGGCACCCATTCAAACCGGGGACTGATCCGCAGACTGCTTCTCATCACCTGGACAATCTCCTTCCCCAGCTCTTCCAGCTGGTCGGCCATTCCTTCGCCGTATTCCAGGCGCAGCACCAGGGAAGACAAGCGGGCGGAGGGATCCTCCTTGACCACCCGCATGTGGCCGGTTACCCGGGGCACGAACTGCTGCAGGGTTTTATGGATGGCCCCGGCAAACACATTGACGCCCTTGACAGTGATCATGTCGTCGGCCCGGCCCATAACCTTAAGCCGGTAGCCCTTGAAGCCGCAGGCCGGACATTCCGATGTCAGCACCTCGACAATATCCCCGGTGGCGTAGCGCAGGTAGGGCGCCGCTTTCTTGCGCAGGTGGGTGCCAACCATTTCACCCACTACCCCGTCGCGGATTTCCAGCGGCTCCTTGGTCACCGGGTCAACGATGTCCTCGGAACTGATATCCCAGTCGCCGGCGAAGTTGTGCAGACCATGGTAGTCGTCGGAGTTGCAGGAAATGGCAATGTTGAGCAGCGACGGTCCCCACCAGTCGTACCAGCGGCAGCCGAAGGCATCCTCCACCTTCTTTTTCAGCTCCGGAATGCCGCAGCCGGCCTCCCCGCCCAGCAGCAGGCATTTAAAGCCTAAATCCCGGGGATCAATGCCCATCTTGTTTCTCAGGATGTCAATGTAAAACTCGACGATGGCCACCCCGGTATACCAGAAGGTGGGACGGGTCCATTTGACCATTTCCAGGGCCGGCTGGGGACCGAGACGGATGTCAATGGGCAGGGGCAGGATGCCGGACTTCTCTAAACCGGGCAGCACCGCCGAGGTGGCGTACACCCCCAGGGGATAGAGGAAAAAGGCCCGGTCGCCGCGGCCAAGGCCAAGCAGACGGTGCATGTGGTCAACGGAGGAAGCAATATATTCCCGGTCTTCCCAGGCCTGGGTGTAGGGATAGGTGGGATGGCCCGTGGTTCCCGAGGTGCCGCCGGTGGAAACCACATCGGCGGGGTCGCAGCAGAGATGCAGGCCGAAGGGGTGGCCGTATTTCTGCAGGGAGGCCTCCATACTCTGCCGCTCCCGGTCCTTGTCCATGAAAATCGGCAGTTTCCGCAGGTCTTCAATGGTTTGGATGTCGCCGGGCTCGGCGCCGCATTCCTTGAAGCGCAGCTGGTAGTATTCCGGAGAATGGTCGTACATGTACTGGACCGACTGGCGCAGCAGCTTCTCTTTATGTTCCCGCTGCTCATCGGCGCTCAACTGATTAAAAGACTCCGGATAAAAACGTATTTTGCCAACCATTGTCTTCCTCCTCTTCCAGCCCAAGGTTAAA
>JAOZRP010000183.1 GCA_029940125.1 bacterium | reverse complement strand
TGCCGGAACATCCTGATACCCTGATTTGGGTTGCGGGCGCCAAGCCCGCCTTGGCCAGGGAGTTCTCCCTGGATGTCATATCATTGACGACCTAAAGCCCGTTCCAGTTCCGCCCGGGCAATGAGAAAACCGTATAAGGCTTCATGATAGCTGTTCTTGGTTCTGGTCAGGAATGTCACGGCATCCAGCAGGGTGGTGGAGCTTGCCATCTGCTGCTGGTATTGAACGTTGGTGATCCGGTAATTTTCCTCCGCTTGGTCAACGGCGGCAGCCGCCGTTTTGGTGTTGACCGCCGCCAGCTGCAGGTTGCTGAACGCCGTCTGCACCTCCAGGCGAACCTGGTTTTTGACGGCGCTCATTTTATTTTCCAACGCTTTCAGAGCGTGGAGGCTTTGCTTTTCTTCCGCCCTGGTCTTGCCCCATTCAAAAAAGGTCCAGTCGGCCTGGAGGCCGACGGCGGCCGTGTCGCTGTTGCGGTAGTCGTTGTCGCTGCCGCCGAAATTGTGGCCGTTTTGCGCGTAGCTGCCGACCAGGGACACCCGGGGGTAGTAGCGACTCCGGGCCATGGTCACCGCCATTTTTGCCTGGTCCAACTGCACCTGCAGATGAGAGATCTCCGGCCGCTGGTCCAGGGCTTCCTGAAACAGCGATTCCAGCTTTTCACTGCTGGTCTGCGGTTCAATGGCCAGTTCCGCCACCTTGAACCGCTGCTGCAGGTTGTGGTTCATCAGCAGGTTGAGCGCCGCCCGGGCCAGATCGAGGTCGCGTTCCGCTTTTTCCTGCTGCAGGCGGGCCTGGGAGCGGGCCACCCTGGCCTGGAGCAGATCGTTGTAGGCAATCATTCCCTGGTGGTAAAGTATTTCCGTGTCATGCTCATGGGCTGTGAGGTTGTCCACCATCTGCCGGGCGACCTGCAGCCGTTTCCGGGCCAGTACGATGCGGTAGTAGGCCACCTTGACGTTCTTGACCAGGTCCAGGACGGCCTGTTCCCGGGCCAGTTCCTTTCCCGCAACTTCCAGACCGGCCATTTTTTTTCTGGTGGTCAGGGCGAAGCCGGTAAAGAGGGGCTGGACGGCGTTGATTTTCCAGGTATGGTCATCCTGGTCGCCGATGTAGATTTTCCCGGCCGGCCCGAAGATGCCGTAGGGTTTGTCATTGAGCCGGTAGTAGGTATACGACGTGGACAGCTTGGGCAGCAGGTCGGCGGTAGCCGCCTTGGCGGTTTCCTCCGCCTGGTGCTGCTGTTCCGCGGCAGCCTGGAGCAGGGGATAGTTTTTCAGCGCTTCCTGGATCGCGGTTTCCAGGGTCAGCACCGCAATGTCCGGCTGCTTGTCCGCTGCCTGCGCTTGGGACCGCCCGGGCCAGGTCGCGGTTGCCGTCGTTAACAGCAGGCAAAGAAAGAAGAGGGAGGCGAGCGATTTCATCCTGATGTTTTTCATTGTACCTGAGTATTCCAGTTCCAGTTGTTTCCCGTGATTTCAAGATGTAAGGTTTACGGCATAATGCGAAAGTCTGTCAAGAAAAACCCGTAGCCGGTCTGGAGCGCCGCGCGATAACCGCGGAAAAAGCGGCGGTCAACGCCAGGAGCAGAATGGGCAGGTAGGGATGGCGGGCGTAGAAAGTTGTCCTGGCGGCCGGGTAGATGGTGGCCCACAGGCGGCCGCGGGTATTCAGGGGCAGCCGGCTGATTATTCGTCCATCCGGCCCGATGACGGCGGAGATGCCGGTATTGGCGCAGCGCAGCAGGTAGCAGCGATTTTCCATCGCCCGCGGCCGGACGTTCATCAGGTGCTGCCGGGGTCCGTCGCTGTCGCCGAACCAGGCGTCGTTGGTGATGTTGACGAGGAAGCCGGCTTTTTTGGCCATCCCCGCCGCGGTGAATTCGGGAAATATGCCTTCGTAGCAGATGGATGGCAACAGGGCAAAGCTGCCAGTCTTCATGGGTTCCAGCCGCCGTCCGGCGGTAAAATCGGCGCCCTCAACCATTTTGCCGAGGAAAGGGAAGAGCGATGCCAGAGGGGTGAATTCGCCGAAAGGCACCAGCTTGATTTTATTGTAGTCGGCAGCCAGCCTGCCGTCGGGGGAAAACAGCAGGACGCTGTTGAAATATTGATACTGTCCTTTGCCGATGGGGTTGTACTGGGGACTGCCGACCAGCAGGTAAAAATGGCCCTGGCGGGTTAACGTTTCCAGGCGCCGGCGCAGGATGGGGGCGTCCTGGAAGAAGTCCGGCAGCGATGCTTCCGGCCAGATAACCAGGTGGGGCGTTCCGGGTTTTGACTCCGCCGCCTCCTCCAGGCTCAGCTGCTCCAGGATGGAAAAGTTGCGCTCCCGGCAGGCCGGCACCCATTTTTCCGCCTGGGGAATGTTGGGTTGGATAATGGAGACGGTTATTGGTCGTGAATGGTCCAGGTTGTCGGCGCCGGCATGGCTGCCGCCGGCCAGCAGCAGGAAATACAGTGCCGGTACGGCCAGCAGGGCGGCTGCCTGACGTCGGACAAGCGGTCCTTTTCCCCGGGAGGATGTCAGGGCGTAGAGTGACAGGTTGGCGTAGATGATCAGGAAGGAAAGGGTGTAGACTCCGCCATAGGGCAGCAGGAAGGCGAAGGGGGAGGTTGGGGCGATGGCGATTCCCAGGTTGTTCCAGGGGAAGCCCACCAGAATCGTTCCCCGCAGCCATTCGAGCAGGGTCCAGGAGGAGGCCAGAAAGAGGGTGGAAAACCACGAAGCTGCCGGGAAGACCGCCAGCAGCAGACAGAAAAGGCCGAAGTAAAGACTCAGGTAGAGGGCCAGCAGTGCCAGGACCAGCCAGACCAGGGGCAGGGGCAGGGCGGAGAAGTTGCGGATGGAGTTGGTGATCCAGGACAGGTTGAGGTAGTAGAAGATAAATCCTGAAATCAGTCCCTGGACCAGCGCCTGGCGCGGCGGATGCCGGCGTGCCGAGATGAGCAGGGGAATGAAGGCGAACCAGACGCAGAAAGCAAAATGTGCGGAGGAAAAGGCCAGGTGCAGCAGCAGGGCGGTGCCCAGGGGGCCGGGCAGCCTCGAAAGGGATCTGTCTGCCGCCTGGAATCTGACCATCTACACGTTGTCCGGCGAGGCAGCCGGTTCACTGTCGACATTTTCCAGGGGACTGAGCCTGACTTTTTTTACCCGCCGCTCATCGGCGTCGGTTACCTGGATGGCGATGTTTTTGTAGGTGATTGTTTCGCCGACTGCGGGTATTTTACTGAACAGGTAGATGACCAGGCCGCCGACGCTTTCAAATTTGCCGCGGTTGTCCACCTCGATGTCGAACAAATCCTCCAGCTCTTCAATCTCCGTTTTCCCGGCCACCAGGTAGGAGCCGTCGTCCTGGGGGACGATATTTTTTTCCTCGGCGGCCTTCTGGTCCACGTCTTCCTCGTAGATTTCGCCAATAATCTCTTCCACCAGGTCGCTTAAGGTCACCAGGCCGGAGGTGCCGCCGTATTCGTCCACGGCCACGGCGATGTGAATGCCCTTTTTGCGCATTTCCTGGAGCAGTTCCTGCACCTTCTTGGTTTCCGGAATGAAGTAAACCGGCCGGATAATCTGGCGGGCGGTAATGTTTCGGGTGTCTTCCTGGAGATATTTCAGGATGTCCTTGGCGTAGAGAATGCCGATAATATTGTCAAGGTTGTCTTCAAAGACCGGGTAGCGGGAAAACCCCCGTTCATTGATGGTCGGGATAATGTCCTGCAGGGACGCATCGGCGCTGACGGCGGTGAAGTCGGTGCGGGGGATCATGACTTCCTGCACCCGGATATCCTGCAGCTCGATAATGCTGTTCAGCATTTCGTGGGTGTCGTCGGCGATGACGCCGGCTTCCCCGCTGGTATGAATAATTTCCTGGAGGGCTTCTTCGGTCAGGGGCTGGCTGTTGTCGTTCCGGTGGAACAGCTTTTTCAGCCGGTTCAGAAACCCGGTGTCATTCTCCATGGGAGTTTTCCGCTCAGGTTATGGATGGATGAAGCTTGCAACGGGAAAAATATAGCAAAAGCATTATGTAAATACAAGGATGGATTATTGGAAGGTGGGGTCAAATCTTTATTCTTGACAAATTTTAAAATTTGTCAAGAATAAAGATTTGACCCCACCTATTTAACCCTTGTCAACAAAGAGGTAGTTGCGATACACAGGTGATAGTGGTTTTAACGCGAATTTCGTGAGGTTTCAGGAAGGTGGACAAAAAAGAGAAAGTGCGCCTGGCGGCTCGTTCAGCGGCTTCGGGCTGAGCGGCGAAGATAGGTCCGTCGGACCTGATGGATGTTTTGTCGGGGCTGTCGCTGCCGACCGATCCCCGCCTGCTGGTGGGGATCGAGGGAGCGGATGACGCCGGGGTGTTTCAGCTGGATGCCGAACGGGCCCTGGTGCAGACCCTGGATTTTTTCACCCCCGTGGTTGACGATCCCTACCTGTTTGGCCAGATTGCCGCCGCCAACGCCTTCAGCGACGTGTATTCCATGGGGGGCGAGCCGCTGACGGCCATGAATATCGTCGCTTTTCCCATTCAAGAACTTGACCATGCCGTTTTGCGGGATATTCTGGCGGGAGGAATTGACAAAATTGCCGAAGCGGGAGCGGTGCTGGCCGGTGGGCACAGCATTGACGACCCGGAGGTTAAATACGGCTTGTCAGTGACTGGTTTGGTGCATCCCGAGCGCATCTGGACCAATACCGGGGCCCGCGATCAGGATGTTCTGCTGTTGACCAAGGCCCTGGGGAGCGGAGTGCTGGCCACGGCGTTGAAGGCCGATTTCTGCAGCCGGGAGGAGATGGAGGCGGCGACGCAGGTGATGGCCCGGTTGAACAAGCTGCCGGGGGAAGCGACGACTCCCGGCTGGCGGGAAGGGGTGCGTGCCTGCACGGATGTAACCGGCTTCGGACTGCTGGGACACCTGGGGGAGATGGTGGCGGACGGGCAGGTCGGCGTGGTGCTTGAGCTTTCCGGGATTCCTTTCCTGCCCGGTGCCGAACAGTACTGTTCCATGGGTTTGTTTCCCGAGGGCGGGGCCCGCAACCGGAATTTTTTCAGCTGCCGGGTGACCCGGCGCCGTGAGTTCTCAGACGTCGTGTTTGACTTGCTCTTCGATCCCCAGACCTCCGGGGGGCTGCTGCTGGCCGTTGATCCTGACGGTGCTGACGCCGTATGCCGGGCCTTTGCGGCCGCCGGCCAGGACAGTCGGCAGATCGGCCGCTTCAGTGCTGAAATTCCCGGGTGCATTGAAATTGTGTAGGTGTCATCCGGAAACTGCCGTTTCCGGATGGGCTGTTAGCTGTTAGCCGTTAGCGTTTAGCTTAACAAGTTGTTTTTCTAATGTTTTACTGATTGCTGACAGCTGATCGCTGAAAGCTTCATGCCGTTATGCTTGCGGCGGTAAAAAACTGGGCTGCATCGGTGTGAAAGAAGGATACATGGACAAGCCTGAACTGCTGGCTCCGGCCGGCAACCTTGAAGCCTT
>JAOZRP010000515.1 GCA_029940125.1 bacterium | reverse complement strand
CCCCCTGACCCTGGTGGCCAGCAAGCAGCTGCAACCGGTGTACGACAAACCGATGATCTACTACCCGCTGGCCACCCTGATGATTGCCGGCATCGACAATATTCTGATCATCTCCACCCCGGTGGACATCCCCCGTTTCCAAAATCTGCTGGGCGACGGCCGCCGATGGGGAATAAAAATCGACTACGCCGTGCAGCCGGAACCCCGGGGCATCGCCCAGGCTTTTCTGATCGGTGAATCGTTTATCGGCATGGATTCCGTCTGCCTGATTCTCGGCGACAACCTTTTTTACGGCCGTCTGGGTCTGAAACGCATCTGCGCCGATTTCAGGGACGGCGCCCGCATCTTCGGCTATCCGGTCAACGACCCGGAACGCTATGGCGTTGTTGAGTTCGACAAAACCGGCAAAGCGATCGGCATTGAAGAAAAACCGACCCGGCCGCGCTCTTCCTACGCGGTTCCCGGTCTCTATCTCTATGACCAGCGGGTGGTGGAAATCACCAGGAACCTGCGGCCCTCGGGCCGGGGGGAACTGGAAATCACCGATGTCAACCTGGAATACCTGCGGCGAGGGGAATTGATGGTGGAAAAGCTGGGGCGGGGCATCGCCTGGCTGGACACCGGCACCCACAAAAGCCTGCTGGAGGCCAGCCATTTCATCGGTACCCTGGAGGCCCGACAGGGTAGGAAAATCGCCTGTCTTGAGGAAGTGGCCCTGGACATGGGCTACATCAACCGGCAACAGCTGGCCCGGCTGGTGGAGGAAACCCCAAAGTCAACCTACCGGGAGTACCTGGAAAGGGTGCTGGCGGAGACGGAAAACTGAGGCAAAATCATGAAGATCACACGCACCGATATTCCCGAAGTCCTGATTGTTGAACCCCAAGTGTTCAGCGACGAGCGGGGCTTCTTTTTCGAAAGCTTCAACCAAAAAAACTGGCGGGAAGCCACTGGTCTGGAGCGGCCTTTCGTCCAGGACAACCATTCCAGCTCGAAACAACACGTCCTGCGCGGTCTGCACTACCAGGTCGTCAAGCCCCAGGGAAAGCTGGTGCGGGTGGTGGCGGGCGAAATTTTCGATGTCGCCGTTGACCTGCGGCAGGGATCACCCACCTTTCGCCGCTGGGTCGGCGTCCGCCTCTCGGCGGCCAACCGCCTCCAGTTATGGATCCCCGAGGGATTTGGCCACGGCTTCCTGACCCTCTCCGCGACCGCCGAGGTCCTCTATAAAACCACGGACTACTACTACCCCGAGTTTGACCGTTCCCTGGCCTGGAACGACCCGCAGATCGGCATCAAATGGCCTCTGACCAGCAATCAACCTATCCTATCGGATAAAGATTCAACCGCCAAGCGCTTGTTGGAAGCAGAGCTGTTCCCTTATCACCCATACCAAGAATAAAGTAAAAGAATTATGGCCAAAAAACTGGTTTAAATGACACGAAACCCTAACCTAAGTTGAGCGATCAGCCGTTAGCCATTAGCGTTTAGCCTTGAAAAATCAAGGCTTTACATTCATG
>JAOZRP010000514.1 GCA_029940125.1 bacterium | reverse complement strand
CCCTCAAGGGGGTACTGAAAAGAGTGACAGCCTTTCAGGGATAAGGCACTAATACATGAGAATCAATCCCCATATTTTCCGCAGAAACGATATTCGCGGTCATGCCGATGACGACCTGCACGATGCGGCAGTGGAGGTCATCGGCGAATCTCTGGCGGTGATGATCCGGGACGCCTACGGCGACGACATCACCCTGACCGTGGGTCGGGACATGCGCGTCCACTCCCCCCGCATCGCCGCCGCCCTGATCCGGGGGCTCCGGAACCAGGGCGTCAACATCAAGGATTTAGGGCTCTGCCCCACCCCGGTCTGCTACTTCTCCCAGGCAACCATGGACGAGGTCATCGGCAACATCATGGTCACCGGCAGCCACAACCCGCCGGAATTCAACGGCCTGAAAATAACCCTCAACGGGCGGGCGGTCATCGAAGACCTGATCCAGGATCTGCGGGAAAAGGCCTATGAAGCCCTTTCGTTTCCTTTCGATACCGACACCGGCACCTATCAACAAATAGAAATCATTCCAGCCTACCTGAACTACCTGGAAAAGCAGTTCCAGGGCTTGAAACAGTTCAATCAGGCTCACGGCGCGCCCATTCACCTGGTTGCCGACGCCGGCAACGGCACCGCCGGCCTGGTGCTGCCGGAAATTCTCGACCGGCTCGGGTTCCGCTACCGCTGCCTCTACTGTGAACCGGACGGCTCGTTTCCCAACCATCACCCCGACCCCACGGTGGAGGAAAACCTGATTGATTTAAAGAAAGCGGTCAAAGCAGACAAAGCCCACCTGGGAGTGGCTTATGACGGCGACGCCGACCGCCTCGGGGTGGTGGACAACCGGGGCAGAACCATCTGGGGCGATCAGCTGCTGATCATGTATGCTGCTGAAATCCTCAAGAAGCATCCTGACGCCGCCATTGTCGCCGACGTCAAGTGCTCCCAGACGCTCTTCGACGCCATTAAAGGCATGGGCGGCCGGGCGATCATGTGGAAAACCGGACACTCCCTGATCAAACGGAAAATGAAGGAAGAAAAGGCCCTGCTGGCCGGGGAAATGAGCGGACACCTGTTTTTTGCCCATCGCTACTTCGGCTATGACGACGCCATCTACGCCACCCTGCGACTGCTGGAACTGATGGCGGTTAAAGGCCAGATTATCAAGGATTACCATTTTTCCGAAGTGGCGGACTTTCTGCCCTCCATCTGCAACACCCCGGAACTGCGCTATGACTGCCCGGACGAGATAAAATTTTCCCTGGTCGACCGCCTGCGCGAACGCCTGTTCAGCTGTCGCGAGGGCAGCGGCGAGTGCCCCACCATCCACAACATTATCACCATTGACGGCGTGCGGGTCATTTTTACCGGCGGCTGGGCCCTGGTCCGGGCCAGCAACACTCAGCCGGTCCTGGTCCTGCGCTTCGAAGCCGAAAACAAAAAAACCCTGAACCTGCTGCAGAGATTCATCATGCACCAGGTCAAGCAGGTCCGCCGCGAAATTCAGCCAAGTCCATAAACGCCGGCAGCT
>JAOZRP010000513.1 GCA_029940125.1 bacterium | reverse complement strand
TATGATAAAATTGTTTCCGGGGCGGCTCCTGATATCTATCTGCATAAAAATGACCGCTTGATAGTTCAGTAAGCTGATTTTACCTTGAGATGAAGGGGCATTTAATGGAAAAGAAACAAAGCTGCATTGTTATTCTGCTCATGCTGTTTTTCCTGGTTCAGCCGGTTTTTGCCGGGGTGCAGTATCATCTGGCGACCAGCCTCTCCACCGGGTTGGAGTACGATGACAATATCTACCTTGATCCGGACCATGAAGTGGATGACTGGAATTTCATGGTGGAGCCGGAGATTTCCTGGCAGGCCCAGGCCCAGCATGCCGGTCTGGAAATTGTCTATCGGCCGGGGATAAACACCTATTTTGACGACAGTTCCCTGAACTACGTTTCCCACGACCTGACCGGCCTGGTGCACTACCAGCCCTGGGAATACCTGAGCCTGGAACTGGAGGACCATTATCTGCACAGCGAGGACCCTCTTGATGACGAGGACCGCGACCGCGGGGAAGGTGAACATGGTGGTGAGGGCGGCCGGGCCGGCGAACGGCAGGGGCGCAACGTGTTTTACCGCAATGACAGCAGCGTCAGGGCGACCTATACCTTTGGCGTCGATCGTCTTTTGGAAGTTGGCTATCGCTTTGGCATCCTGCAGAATGAGGATCCGGAGGAAGAGGACAGCAAGGAACACGCGGTGACCTCCCATCTGGGATTCCGTTTCGATCCCCGAAACCTGATCGACCTTGATTATGTTTTTACCCGGGGGCTGTACGAAGGCCCCGATGATTTTTACAGCCATGAAATTACCACCCGCTATACCCGCACCTTTACTCCCGCCCTGGATGTTTACGGTGAAATAGGTTATACCGACTACCAGTATGACAACACCAGTCTGGAGGAAGACTGGCATGAGTATGACGCCAACCTGGGAATCGTCTACCGTTTCTGGGAGCATTATACCCTTGATCTGAGTTATGGCCGCTATGACCGCAATACGGATGGCGATGGCGATGATGCCGACGGGGACAACTTTCATGCCAGCCTGGTGCGGGATTTTGAGCATCAGTCGTTTACCCTGTCCTTTGACCAGGGGACTGACGTGGATGATTTCAGCGGCGACAACAACGGCTACACGGAATTCTGGCGGGTTCAGGCTGCCTTTACCTACGCTTTTGCCGATCGCTGGACCTTGACCGGCAGCGGCCTGGTGGGCAATGACGACTATCAGGATGAGCCGGAATCCCACGATGAGGACAGCTACGAAGTCAATGTCAGCCTTGCCTATGTCGTTTTTCCCTGGCTTTCCCTGTCGGTTGAATATACCTATGATGAAAATGATTCCAGTATTGACGAAGATGATTATACCGACAACCGGGTTGCCCTTCGGGCTACCGGCCACTGGGATATTTTTTAGCTGAGGGTTTTTGGGGAAAAGTACGGGTTGTTTTAGAGCGGCTGGATATCAAAGACTTGCCGCTCTTGTTTTACCCGGTGCATGTATATATTTGATCGCACCGGCATGCTGGCTGGACAG
>JAOZRP010000512.1 GCA_029940125.1 bacterium | reverse complement strand
GGCTACAATCATAATGTCATCAAGGCCAGCGAGCAGTTCATCAAGGAAAAACAGGAAGAATACGAAAATATTCTCCTCAGCGTCGTCGGCAAAAAGGTGAGGGACTATTATCGCCGCCAGAATAAGGAATTTTCGGCGGAATTTCTCAATCCGGGTACCATTACTTTTTCTTACGCTGAAGAAATCGGTGCGGAAGTCATCAATCGCTACGTGGAAAAAACCACTGATGCCGTTTATGTGGTGTACACCGAGTTCAAGTCGGCCATGACCCAGAACGTTATTGTGCAGCGGCTGCTGCCGGTGGAGCCGATGGAACTGGGCGAAGACGAGGTCGCGGTGGAATATATTTATGAACCGTCCGAGGACGAGTTGTTGATGGACATCCTGCCTCGCTACGTTTATACGCAGTTGTTCAGGATGCTGCTTGAATCCGTGGCCAGCGAGCACGGGGCCAGGATGACAGCGATGGATTCGGCCACCAACAATGCGGTCGAAATGGTTGCCAGGCTTACCTTGCTGTACAACCGGGCCCGCCAGGCGGCAATCACCACTGAACTAATGGAAATTGTGAGCGGCGCTGAAGCATTGGGTTAAGCTCGGTAAATAAAAACCTTTGAGGAGGCTTGTTTAGGGATGAGTGAAAAAAATATCGGTAAAATTAACCAGGTTATCGGGCCGGTCATTGACGTGGAGTTTGAAAAGGGAAAGCTGCCGGCGATATATAATTCACTGAAAATTACCAATCCCGCCATCAATGATCAGGAGTGGAACCTGATTTGCGAAGTTGCCCAGCATCTCGGCGAAAACACCGTTCGGGCGATTGCCATGGATTCTACTGATGGATTGACGCGAGGGATGGAAGCCTGGGATACCGGTGAGATGATTACCGTGCCGGTTGGCCGGGAGGTGCTGGGGCGGATTATCAACGTAACCGGTGAACCGGTTGACGAACAGGGTCCGATCAATGAAAAGAAGCGCTACCCGATTCATCGTCCTGCTCCTCCTTATGTTGATCAGAGTACCGAGGTTGAGGCTTTTGAAACCGGCATCAAGGTGGTTGATTTACTGGCTCCCTATTCCAAGGGTGGAAAAATCGGCCTGTTCGGCGGCGCCGGGGTTGGCAAGACCGTAGTTATCATGGAGCTGATTCACAACATCGCTACCCAGCATGGTGGATTTTCCGTTTTCGGCGGAGTCGGAGAGCGTACTCGTGAGGGCAACGACCTCTGGCATGAGATGAAAGGCTCCGGGGTTTTGGACAAGGCGGCGCTGGTATACGGCCAGATGAATGAGCCTCCGGGAGCCCGTCTGCGGGTTGGCCTTTCGGCGTTGACGGTGGCCGAGTTCTTCCGCGATGAAGAAGGTCAGGACGTCCTTCTCTTCATTGATAATATTTTCCGTTTTACCCAGGCTGGTTCCGAGGTGTCGGCGCTGCTCGGACGCATGCCTTCAGCGGTTGGATACCAGCCCAATCTGGGAACGGAAATGGGTGAGCTGCAGGAGCGGATTACCACGACCAAGAATGGCT
>JAOZRP010000182.1 GCA_029940125.1 bacterium | reverse complement strand
TCCTACTACGTGGCGGTGGTGACCCGGGTGTATCGCCGGATGCTGGATCTCCTGGATCGTGACGATGGCGAAATAGATGAAGAAGTCATGAAGCAGATGAAAAATGAATTGACCAGGGTTAGCCATCGTGGGTATACTTGTGGTTTCATTACCGATTCTTTCCATGGCGAAATGCAGCAGGTTTCCGACTGTTTATACCTTAGAAGCTGCCAGTATGTGGCCCTGGTGCTGGATGCGTACGATCTGGGAGGTACGACCAAAGTTACATTGGCAGTAAAAGATCAAATAACAGTTGGACAACAAATTAACATTATGGTTCCGATAGGAAGGGATTTTTCCACACACGTTATGGCTCTTAATGCTCTTTCGGGTGAATTTATTACTAACGCTCATTCTGGTCAGGTTGTTACCGCGGTAATAGCGACGGGTTTTTTAAGCGAGCAAGCTATTTTGTGGCGGCCCATTATTTCGCTAAAATGAAAAATACGGTCATCGTCTTATGTGCAGGTTGCTTTAGTTAAATGAATATCTTTTCTGTTTTTATCAATTTTATTAAGATGATTGTTGCCCGGCGCAATCTCATTCGTGAGATGGTTGTGAGGGAAATTGCCAGTCAGTATGTTGGATCTTGGCTGGGATTTATTTGGACAATCATTAATCCTTTAATAATGATTTTGATTTTTTGGTTTGTGTTTGGTTTTGGTCTTAAGGCCCAACCGCTTAAAAATGTGCCGTTTGTTGTGTGGTTAACCGCAGGAATGGCGGTTTGGTTCAATTTTTCAGAAATATTGTCAGGGGCAACGGTGATGGTTACCAACAATCCTCACCTGGTAAAAAAAATTTTGTTCCCCTGTTCTATTTTGCCGGTAGTCAAGATTTTCTCTTCTCTGGTCAGCCATATTATTTTTCTGCTTTTGTTATTTATTCTTATTGTTTCGTATGGATTGCCGATTAATGGTTGGTTTATCCTGCAGGGACTTTACTATTATGCCGCTATGATCGTTTTAGTGATGGGTTTGGCATGGTTAACTTCCGCGCTTAATGTTTTTATTAGAGATACAACCCAAATAGTGCAGGTCGGTTTACAGATTGCCTTTTGGGGAACCCCTATTTTTTGGGATATTCACATTATGCCCCCCGTCGTCCAGCAGATATTGAAACTAAACCCGGTATTTTATCTGGTTCAAGGTTATCGGGATTCGTTTATTTACGCGGTTCCCTTTTGGGTCCATTGGCGTTGGTCTTGTTATTATTGGCTGGTTTCCGGTGCGTTGCTGTTTATCGGCGCTTTGGTTTTCCATCGTTTGAAACCACATTTTGCTGATGTTATTTGAGAGTGCATGACCCAAGTTAAGCGACTGGCTGTTGGTTGTCAGGGTTTAGCTTGAAATTAACAATCAAGACATTGCGTTCAAGAACAACAAAAACTGACAGGTGACGGTTAATAATAGTGAAAATCCTGTAATCATTAAACTGGTAACCAGTGCCTAAATGTAAGCTCGATTTGGGTATTAATGAAATTGATGGAAGAATGCTGGCGATAGACATTCAGAAACTTAGCAAATGCTTTCACCTGTACAGATCCCCATTGGATCGTTTGAAAGAGGCTCTGCACCCGTTACACAAGAAATTTTACCATGATTTTTACGCATTGCGAGAGATAACCCTCGCGATTCCGTTTGGTCAAACCTTGGGAATTATCGGTTTGAATGGTAGCGGTAAGTCTACCCTGCTAAAGCTGATTTGTGGAATTTTGCAGCCTACCGAGGGAAAAGTGGTGGTTAACGGCAATATTTCAGCGCTTCTTGAATTGGGGTCAGGCTTTAACCCGGAATTTACGGGAAGGCAGAACGTTTACTTTGCCGGGGCCTTGGCTGGAGTGGACCGGCATCAAATGAATAAATGTTTTGCCGAGATAGAGGCCTTTGCTGAAATTGGCGATTTTATTGATCAGCCGACAAAAAATTATTCCAGTGGCATGCTGATGCGTTTGGCTTTTGCTGTTGCCGTCAATATCAAACCAGATATCCTCATTGTTGATGAAGCTCTTGCGGTGGGTGATAACCGTTTCCAGCATAAATGCATGGCGAAGATTAAATCGTTTCAGGCAAACAGTACCATAATTATGGTTTCCCATGATCAGAATGCTATTTTGACTCTCTGCGACCGAGTTGCCTGGCTTCATGAAGGGAAATTGCTTGCCGTTGGAAATCCGAAAGAAATCATGGAGCAGTATACCCAGCTGATTTACGAGGGGGTTGATTCAGTCATTGGCAAAAACGCTGACGCTTCCGACCTTGGTGGAAAAGAGCCGACCCTTGGTAAAAGCAAATCTTTTGGCACCGGAAAGGCCCGTATATCCCGCGTCCGCTTATATTCCAGGGAACGTGGCGAGACCGATGTGGTTTTTGGCGGGGAATCGGTGATGCTGGATTTATGGGTGGAAGCTTTTGAGGTTATATCGAAGCCCATTGTAGGTTTTCTGGTAAAAAACCGCTTAGGAATTGAGCTTTTTGGCGAAAACAATTTAACTTTGGAAAAATCTCTGCCAACCTTCAAGCCGGGAAAAAGCATAAAGGTATCATTTTGCTTCTCTTGGCCGCGCCTGGCTGCCGGTAGTTATGCGGTTACCGTTGCGGTGGCTGACGGGACACTGGAAGTTCATCACCAGCAGCACTGGATTCATGATATGCTTATGGTTGAAGTGGTCCAGGAGAGGAAGGACGTTGGTTTGTTCAGTCTTGAACAGGTGAAAATAGAGGTGGCGGTCTGATTTTACATTAACGGGGAAACAATGAATTTCTGGAAAAGGAAAATCAACGCGGACGCCGGGGCAATAAAACAGATTCCCCCAATGGAATTAAAAAAACTGGCGATGTCCTGGACTCGCCAAATGTGGTTGGGGGAGCTTTGGCAACAAAATACCTGGTTGGGATTTCCAATTTTACAATGGCCGACCGATTTGTTGGTGCTGCAGGAAATTGTTGTTAACCAGAAGCCGCGGGTAATTATTGAAACCGGTTCTTACCAGGGCGGTTCAGCGATTTTTTTTGCTTCTCTTTTGAAGTTGACCGGCGGGGGAAAGGTCGTTTCAATCGATTGGCCGGGGTTGTCTCCCGAAGCCTTGAATAAAGTGAAAAACCATGAGCTTGGTTCCATGATAGAATTCATAACCGGTGATTCAACGGCTCCCGAAACCGTGTCTAAAGTTAGGAAGATGCTGGGTTCGGAGGATAACGTCATGATTGTTCTCGACTCCGATCATAGCTATTCCCACGTTAAGAAGGAATTGGAAATATATCACCAATTTGTTTCGCCCGGCGGCTATCTGGTGGTTGGTGATACCATTTGCGCTGAATTGGGCAAGTTGGATGGTTATGCCAAATGGATTGACGACAACCCTCTACGGGCGGTGCGCGAGTTTTTACTGGACAATGATTTGTTTATTTGTGATAACAGCAGGGAAAAATTTCTGGTTACCTTTTTCCCCGAAGGATTTTTACGGCGGGTGAAATAGCCTGGGGAAAAATTCTTTTGATCAAGACAGGAAATGATTCATGCACCAAAGCTCTTTTGTTCGGATGGCTGAATTTGTAAAGCAATATCTAGATCCTTGTGAAAATCTGACCATTGTGGATTTGGGCAGCCGGGATATCAATGGTTCGTATCGTGACCTGTTTCTGTGCGATAAATGGAAATATATAGGCGTTGATTTGCAACCCGGGAAAAACGTGGACCTGGTTATAAGCAATCCTTATGACTGGGAAGAACTGGCGGATAATTCCATTGATGTATTGGTTTCTGGTCAGGCGTTGGAACATATTGAATTTTTTTGGTTAACGTTTGAACAAGTCGAGAGAAAATTGGTCGAAAACGGCATAGCTTGTTTTATTGTGCCTTCCCGGGGAGAGGAACACCGGTATCCGGTTGATTGTTGGAGGTTTTATCCAGACGCTTTCCACGCTTTGGCCAAATGGGCCAATTTACGGGTTTTAAATGTTTATACCCAATGGCAAAACAAAGGCTGGGAAGATGGCAGTGATATGTGGGGAGACACCTTCGCTGTATTGCAGAAACCGGAAAGGAACCCCGACTGAGTTCAAAGCCCGGGATTGAGAGTTTCGATCTATTTTTTAAGGAAAGATACTGAAACCATGGCAGACGATACTTCTTTTTCCAATAAGGAAAACGAATCGGAACACTTCGCGTACACCGCCGAAGATGAGATTGATTTGGTTGAACTTATCAGGCCCCTCTGGCGGCAGAGAATCTTTATCGCCGGCTTTACATTCATCGTGGGTGTCCTCGCGGTTGTCCTGGTTCTTATCGCTACGCCCCGGTATAGAATTTATGTCCGTCTCAAACCTGGGGTCTCCCGTTGGGACAGCAATGAAAACCCGATTCCCTACCTGAAGGCTGCGGATCTCAAGGGCCTGATTGCCGGGGGAGCTTTTGACATCTATGCCGCCGACGCCGGGTTGGGAGATAAGGCCCCCAAGATGAAAGCCTTCGGCGATCGGAGAGGGGAACAGGTTACCGCGTACTTTTTCTGGCCGGATCCGAAAGAGGGAAAAAAGATTATGGGAGGGTACATTGACTTTCTCAATGATCCCGACCGGGGAGCGACGGGAAAGAGCTTTTCCGGCCTGCGACTCCAGCGCCTGTCTCTGGAGAAAAAAATCAATGAATTCCAGGAAAATATCAAGGCGGTCAATGTGCAGAAGCGGAAAGTGGAGTTGAATATTAAGCAGAAAAAGGAAGAACTGAAGTTGGTAGATCTGCAGAAAGATCGTTTGGGAAGAGAAATTGAGCGTGTCAATGCCGATGCCAGGATGGCAAAGAGGAGAATCGCCTTTTTGGGAGAGCAAATTGCTGTAGTCGAGAAAACCCAGGCCGGTTACGAGGAAAGTCGCCGGGAAATTGACGAAAACACCACCAGGATTATCACCCTGCGGGACCGACTGTTGCAGGCGCCGCCCGATAATAGCCTTCAACTCCTGCTGCTGGCTAATACCATTCAGGAGAATATCGCTTATTTGAATACCATTGAGCAAAAAATTGAAGCGGTGCGCAAGGAGGTCATTTCTTATCGCACGGCCAAGGCGGAATTGATCAGGGAAAAGGAAAAATATCGCTTGGCGATTGCCGATCTGCGGGACAAAATCAAATTGGAAATTCCCAAGCAGAAAACCGATATCCAGAAGAAAATTAATGAGTTGGAGCTTACACTTAACGATGAAATTCCCAGTAAAATTGTCTTGCTGAATCAAAAAATCAGCAATCTTCATGACAAGATGAAGGTCATATCATTGGTTGAAGTGGTTGAATCTCCTCATGCCTCGATAAAGCCGGAAAAGCCGAAAAAAAGAAAAATCGTTGCCCTGGCCGGTATCATGGGACTTTTCCTGGCCATCATCCTTGCCTACCTGCGCCATTTCTGGGTTGTTAACCGGGAAAAACTAACATAGGGGACGTTCTTCAGATTATAAGTTTCTTGTGCGAACGGATGAACTGGAGGACCTTGCGT
>JAOZRP010000511.1 GCA_029940125.1 bacterium | reverse complement strand
GGCAATTCGACGTTCAAGGTCGCGCACCGCTTTTTCGTGTTCGCGGCGGGCCGGGCTGTCGGTGGCCAGAACCTGTTCAAGCCTGGCACCAACCTGGGCCAGCAACTGCCGACGGGCGGTCTGGGCGAATTTTTTTAAGTGTGCGGTTTCCATATTCAGCAACCGGTGACAAGGGTAAAAGGTTTAAGGCAAGGCTTCCGGCAGGCTTTTCACCCAAACGTTGTCGGCAAAGGGATAACCTTCGGCAACTGGAGCGATAATCCAAGCTTCATCAACCTCAAGATCCTTCAAGGCATTCCAAAAACCCCGGTTCACGGTCGGTGCGGTTGAGGCCTTGCACTCAATGGCCAACCGTTTTTGGCCACGCACCAGAACCAGGTCAATCTCCGCCCCGGCCGCAGTCCGATAAAAGAACGCTTCCCAGTCAGGATAAGCGGCGATTATATTTTCCAGCACCAGGGTTTCCCAGGAAGCCCCGAAGACCGGATGGGCCAGCAGATCGTCATAACTATCCAGGGCCAGCATGGCGTGCAGGATGCCGGTATCACGCAGATAAATTTTCGGCGCTTTGACGAGTCGTTTTTTGACGTTGGCGGCAAAAGGCGGCAGGATGCGCAGCATGAAGGTCTCGCTGAGCAGCTCGAGATAGGAGCGCAGGGTCGTGTGGCTGATACCGAGGGCTGAACCGAGCTGCGAACTGTTGAGCAGTTGTCCCTGGTTGTGGGCGCACATCTGCCAGGTACGGCGTAAGGATTGAGCCGGAATTCTAAAACCCAGCTGGGGGATGTCGCGTTCGAGAAAAGTGCGTATGAAATTTTCACGCCAGCGGCGGCTGGCTTTTTGACTGCGGGCCAGCAAACTTTTCGGGAAACCGCCCCGCAGCCAAAGATCCTGCAGTTTGAAAAGCGGCGGGTCGCCAATGATTTCAGAACCTAAAAACGGCGTCAGTTCCAGGTAGGCAAGACGACCGGCCAGGGTTTCGGAACTCTGGCGCAAAAGATCCCGGGAAGCTGAACCAAGGATAAGGAACTGTCCATTGCGCTTCCGGGCATCAATAACACTGCGCAACGGGGCAAATATCTCCGGCAATCGCTGGATTTCATCCAGACAGACCAACTTGTTTTGATGGGCGGCAAAAAAAAGCTCTGGATCGTGCAGCTTTGCCAGATCTGACGGGTTTTCAAGATCAAGGTAGACAGCTTCACCTGATTGGTTAATCAGGGCTTTGGCCAGCGTGGATTTACCGCACTGCCGTGGTCCCAGAACCGCGACGGCGGGAAAATCACGCAGGCAGTCGCGCAGTTCTGCTTCGAGCTGTCGGTGGAAATATTTACCTTGCATATTGAGTGATTACCACACAATTTACAATATTACAATAAAAAGGTTTGTTTAAACCTGGATCTTTTTCCCCTTGACAATCTCCCGGAGCATCGTTTTTTTCAGCCGGTCCACGTAGCACTCGACGTCATGTTCATCAGCCAGGATGGGCTTGTCAAAGGCAACCTGGCGAATGGTTTTGCTGATTGATTCAA
>JAOZRP010000181.1 GCA_029940125.1 bacterium | reverse complement strand
GACCATACAATTACCTTGGACAGCGATGAGACAAATGGTTTTAATTCAGCTTTCGACCATCACTATCATCGTTATCTGGTAGAAACAACGGTTCTCATCCGGAATCTGAACCTTTAGGCAACAAAATGCAAAAGTCCATCCAATCAACATTTCCCGGAAAATCAAGCGGCAGGGAAGGCTTCACTTTAATCGAATTGATGATCTCCCTGGTGGTGCTGGCTTTCGGCATCCTTGGTTTTTTATTTCTCCAGGGCCGGGCGATACAGGGACGGGTTTTCGCCCGTGAAATGAGTCGGGCAACCTTTGTAGCCCAAAGCAAGATGGAAGAGTTGCTGTCCATGGACTTCAACCACACCCTGCTTTCCCCCGGAGCTCACCCCACCGCCGGAGAAGGCGGCACCGATGCCCTGGGAACCGGCACCCTGGTACTTACCAAACCCCTGGGGAACTTTAATTACTACACCAACTGGGTTATCCCGGCACTTACCAACCCAAACGTTAAAACAATCAAGATGACCGTTACCTGGGATTACAAAGACCCTGATTCGGGTCTGCAGAAAAAAAGCCTAACCCTGACAACAGCCAAGAGCAAATAATGGACCCATCATCTCTCAGGACGATAAAAAGTGAACAAGGCATGGCTTTGGTAGTCTGCCTGATGATCATGGTGGTCATGGCCCTGATTGTCACTGGAATTACTACCAACTCAACGGTAGAAATTAAAATTTCCGGCAACCAGCGCAACAAAGCTGTTTCATTCAACAACGCGGATGTCGGCACCGGCATCTCTCCAGAAGTCATTGAACAAAATCTAGAAAAAGGGAAATGGGACAGTGGTGATTCCAGCTGGGTCGATTCCGAATCCGCCTATCATTTTTTATCCGCTGACAACAATGGCGACGGCGCGGATGACTTGCAAATTCTGGTCAACGAGGATGCTGTCGGCTCCGGGAAAATTGCCTTTGCCACTATTTCAAGCACATTAAATAATGCAATAACAATCAGAAGTAAAATTGATCCACTTGGTAGAACCATTGCTGCATGGGAAACTATCGCCACCATAAATATCAATAAAACCGGCGGTCTGACCGCTGGCAACGCCATACAAATGGCAGCAGGCTATGAAGGTAAAGGCAAAAGTTCTGGCGGCGGCGGTTACCAAGCTTTTTATCTCTGCGAAAGTACTGGTTTTGCTGGCAACAATACTACATCAATCAACGAAATATATTATCGTCACATACCATAACGGGAAGATATTATCATGAAAAAAAACAACACCTGTCGATTTTACCTTATTACAACCTTAGTCTTGTTGGTAAGTTTGTTGTTAGCATCATCGGTTATGGCTCACACGCATTGGCGCCAGGGAACCGTTACCAAAATCCCTTGGCGGGAACACTACCGTCACATTGAAATTGACAATAAATTATACACGTTCATGCCTGAAGCAACTTTTAAATCGCAAAAGAAAAACCATTACAACAAATCTTACACCCGGAAATCTATTCCCTGGCAGCAAATCAGAATTGGCAATAAAGTTTCGATAAAAATTCAGGGACGGAGAATTTACCAACTTATCATTACGCAGTAGATACTTAACCAACCGTAGGTCCTTCATCTGTTTGGAGCAGCAACTATGTGTAAAAAAATTATTCTTCTGCTCGTCATCCTGACCACCACAACTTTCCTGTCATTTGGAGTACCATCTGCAAATGCCATTAACAAGGCTGATTACAGCTTAATTCCACCATTTGTTTCCGCCGGAGTCCCTCCATTGGTTATGCTGGTTATTGGCCGTAACCATAAACTTTATTACGAAGCTTATAACGATGCCTCAGATCTCAATGATGACGGGGGGCTCGATGTTGGTTATAATCCAGCAATCGATTATTATGGTTATTTCGATTCTTACAAGGTTTACGCTTACAATGGGACAGCCCGCCGCTTCGAGCCTGTGGCTTACACTAATGATAAAAAGGTACTAGCGGCCGGTCAGTGGAGTGGCGATTTCCTGAATTATCTTACTATGTCACGAATAGATGTTCTGCGTAAGGTTCTTTACGGCGGCTATCGCAGTACTGACACCGCTACCGAAACTGTTCTTCAACGAGCTTATATTCCTCAGGACGCCCACAGCTGGGGTAAAGAGTATACCAGTATTGCTCACGATGGTTATGACATTAGAGACTATACCCCTCTTGATCTGCCAAACACTGGATTAAGACATCTTTTTGCTTCAACCACTCTCTCAGACAACGGTGACCCACTCCTCAGGGTTTTACCAAACAATATCCATCGCATCTGGGAATGGGTTGCTAAAGAAAGCCCAGTCTGTGACAATTCGCTGGAGTCAACCGGCGGCAATTACAATGGTTTTCCGAGCAATCACGATGAATATGAAAAGCTGGTTATACAGTTCGCCAACGCCTCTCATTTACAAGGATCTGCGGCACCAGCTAACGGTCGAATCGATGGTTACGGCAATCCATTTGGAGCCCATTACAACCCTTGGGTTTATGACGCTGCCGACCAAGAACATTACTTAAACATTTTTGAAGGATTTATTAACATTACAAATCCTGGCACTTACACCTTTGCCGTTGACGGTGATGATGCCGTTGAGTTAATTATTGACGGCACCGTGGTTGTAGGCTGGTATAGCGGACACGCCAGATGCAGTTGCACAACCCATAATGCCACGATCACATTAACCTCGGGCTCCCACGAAATTGAATTCAGGCATCAGGAAAACACGGGAGGCGACTATTACTACTTACACTGGAAAGGACCAGACAGTGGTAATATCTGGCAGATTGTCCCAGCTTCGGCTTTCAGCGACTTAAATCAAAGTATTTACGATGTCCAAACGCCAAATTCAACTATCACCGATTATCAGGTCAGGGTTCTGGTCGGAGTCAGCGGACTGGTGGAAAACAACTGCAAGCAATACCCTAATGGTGTTTATAAACCCATTGGCCTTTTGCAGCGTAATGGTGAATCTGAACGAATGATGTTTGGCTTGATCACCGGGTCATATACCAAAAACACTTCTGGTGGAGTATTACGGAAAAACATCAGCTCAATCAAAGATGAAATAGATCCAACCTCCGGCCAGTTTACAAGTGTCAATGGAATTATCAGTACCATCAATAACCTCCGTACTGTCTGCTATGATTATGGTTCTTATTCCTATAACTGCAATTGCGGCTGGATCACCACCCATCCATTGGCTGAAGGCGAGTGCCGGATGTGGGGAAACCCAATCGCTGAAATGATGTATGAAGGCTTGCGTTATTTTGCCGGTAGAGGCACTCCTACTGCCGCTTTTACCTACAGTGGCACAACCGATGATTCAACCTTGGGACTTCCTTTGCCACCCTGGAATGATCCTTATAACAGTTCGACAGGTTTTGATCACTGCGCTAAACCTTTCATGTTGGTCATCAGTGATATAAATCCATCTTATGACTCTGATCAATTACCTGGGGTTGATAGTAACTTCGGTTCATTTACCGGCGATATTCCGGGGCTTGATGTCAGCAGTGAAGCCGACACAATTTCTACTGAGGAAGGCATCAGCGGATCGTACTATATAGGTCAAGTGGGCAGCGACTACGACGGTTCGCCAAGCCCTAAAACGGTCACCAGCTTGGGAAATATCCGGGGATTGGCTCCAGAAGAACCCACTAAAGAGGGAAGTTATTACTCTGCTTCAATTGCCTATTACGGTCGGGTAACGGATGTTAGTGCCGCCACCGGTGATCAGAATATCATCACTTATTCGGTTGGCCTCGCATCCCCTTTGCCCCGGATAGAAATTCCCATTGGCGACCAAATTATTACCTTGGTACCTTTTGCTAAATCAGTTGGTGGTTGTCTTGGAATCAGCGGTACTCAAGGAGATTTTCAACCCACCAATACCATTGTTGATTTTTTTGTCGAAGAGATAACCCCAACAACGGGAACATTTCGAATCAATTATGAAGACGTTGAACAAGGCGCTGACCATGACATGGACGCCATCGTTAAATACCATTATGAGGTCAATGCTGACAACACCGTCACCATCACTCTAGCCTCAACTTATGCCTCAGGCTGTATTGTACAGCACTGCGGCTATGTCATTTCAGGAACCACGGACGACGGCACTTATCTTGAAGTCAGGGACGCCGACACGGCTGCTACTGATGATCCTGACTATTTCCTCGACACTCCCCCCGGCCAATCCCCCGGTGGCACTTGGAACGACGGCGCTGCCCTGCCACAGCAAGCTTCCAGAACCTTCTCTCCTGGCACAAATTCAGGAGCTTCGCTATTAAAAAACCCCCTCTGGTATGCCGCCAAATGGGGAGCTTTCGAAGAAGCCGAGGATAATGAAAACAACCTTCCCGACCAAAACAGTGAGTGGGACAAAGACAATAACGGCATCCCCGACACTTATTTTTACGTTGCCAATCCCTTAAAGCTGGAGGAGCAACTTAATAAGTCTTTTGCCGATATCTTGCGTCGAACGGCTTCAGGAACCGCTGCTTCGGTAATTTCCAGCTCCCGTTCCGGTGAGGGAGCCATCTACCAGGCTATCTTTTATCCCGAATTTAAGGGAAACAGCGGCAACACCGTCAACTGGGTGGGGAATGTTAATACTTATTTTATTGACGCCTACGGTAACATGCGTGAAGATTCCAACGGCAATCGCACCCTGGATATTGACAGTGACAAGATCATTAAATTTGACGGCACTACGGTCTACAAATACATTGACAATAATGGCAATGGAAGATTAGAAAGCACCGAAATGACAAATCCGGTTATAACTGACATTCTAGGAATTGATTTTCTTTGGTCCGCCGGAGACTGGCTCAATACCATAAGCGATGCCGACATCCTGACTCAAAGAAGTTATACCGGCACCGACAAACAGCGTTTTATCTTTACCTTTCTTGACCTTGACAACGATATGGTTGTTGATGATACAACAATTGACAACAACGGTGAGCTTCTTAGCTTCATCCCCACCCAGAATGTTCTTTACCCTTATATCCATGTCATACCGGAACCTTTCGCAACTACTTCCCCACCTTCATACCTAAACGGCATCATTAGTACCAGTGGCATGGTCATTGATGCAATAGCTTATCAAAACTATGCCGACGCTCAAGCCCAGCGAGTGATAAAATTCATCCGTGGTCAGGATCAGGCTGAAGATACAACAACAATAAGCGGTCAAACCATATCAGCAATGCGTAGCCGCCAGGTAAATTATCCACTTTCACCCACTGACCATACTGTAGATACATGGCGTCTGGGAGATATTGTCTACTCCACCCCGACGGTTGTCGGCCGACCTGCTGAACATTATGACCTGCTTTATAATGATAACAGTTACACAACATTCTTGAAACATTACTTAAACCGCCGTCAGATGGTCTATGTGGGTGCCAATGACGGCATGCTCCACGCGTTCAACGGAGGCTTTTACGATACGGAAAGTAAAAAATTCTGGTTGGGATATAATACTACCACCAAAACATTCAATGATACGGGCCTGCCT
>JAOZRP010000180.1 GCA_029940125.1 bacterium | reverse complement strand
AATCGCCGGGAAAAACTTTGGGCAGCTCACGATGTCGCTTCTGAAAACAGCACCGATTGCCGGGATTTGAATGCCACGCATAAACATACCGGACACTGTTGCGTAAGCTAAAAAAAGGGGTGTCGGTTAAACCGACACCCCTTTTCATGACCAACTAAAAACAATATAATTAATTAAGCTTGGGCAGACTCCCGGCTCCCGACCTGATTACACAGCCTGGTCAGCCGTGAAATTTTCCGGGAAGCGTTGTTGCGATGAATAACTCCCTTGCTGGCGGCCTTGTCGATAATCACGGAAACCTGCTGCAGCATATCCGCCAGCATTTCGGGGTTTTTCCCCTCTTCCGCCGCCTGGCGAAATTTCTTGATTGAAGATCTCATGCGCGACACCACCTGCCGGTTACGCAACCGGCGCTTTTCACTCTGGCGCATCCGTTTTAACGCTGATTTATGATTTGCCAAGGGTTAACCTCCTCCTGATTAAAACCCGTATCGTTCAAAAACAAACATCGGGCGGTAAATTGAGATTTGAGTTGTGCAGCTACCAAAATCCGGCATTTTTGTCAAGCCTTTTATCCAACCGGCGGCAAAACAAAGAAAGGCAGCCGGCGCTCAGCCGGATTTAATCAATATATTTGCTCAAGGGAAATTCAACGATGCTTTTAGCCCCCCGGGCCTTCAGCTCGGGAATAAGGTCCCGAACCACCGCCTGTCGCAGAACCACAAAAACATCCACCCATTCGTCGTCAACCAGCTGGGAAATGGTCGGCACCTTGTCAGGGGGAAGGGCGGCAATGGCCTCCTCCAGCTGCTCACGCCTGACGTTGAAGGTGAAGCCAACCCGGGTCCGGGCTTCCAGCGCCCCCTGCAGCAACATGATCAGACGATCGATTTTCTCTTTTTTCCAGGCATCCCCATAGGATTTCTGGTTGGCAATGAACACGGTTGAGGTTTCCAGAACCGTATCAATGATTTCCAGATCATTGGCCCGCAGGGATGAACCGGTTTCGGTGATTTCAATGATGGCGTCGGCAAGGTGGGGAACTTTCACCTCGGTGGCGCCATAGGAATACTCAACCCTGGCCTTGACGCCTTTTTCCTGCAGGTACCGGGTCGCCAGGTTCACCACTTCCGTGGCCACGGTCTTTCCTTCCAGATCATTGACCGAACGAATCGGACCGTCCTTTTTGGCCGCCAGCACCCAGCGCACCTTGTTGAGCGTCGCCTTGGCGTACTGCAGCTCCGTCAGCTCCAGCACCTTGGCATCGTTTTCCACCACCCAGTCGTGCCCGGTGATCCCGGCGTCAAGAATGCCGCTCTCCACGTAGCGGGCCATTTCCTGGGCGCGAATCAACATGCACTCGATGTCGGGGTCGTTGATGGTGGGAAAATAGGACCGGGAACTGGTACGGATCCGGTACCCGGCATTTTTAAACAGATCAATGGTCGCCTCCTGGAGCGAACCTTTCGGAATACCTAAACGAAGTTTCATAATCTCTCCCTGTTATTTTTTTCCGTAAACCTCATCCGGATCAAAAACCTTGGCATCCTTGATAATGGTTTCCGAGCCGTCGGGGTTGATCCTGGTATAGAAGCAGCTGTTGTAGCCGGTGTGACAGGCAGCCCCGCCAATCTGTTCCACCTTCATCACCACCGCGTCCCGGTCGCAGTCAACCAGGATTTCCTTGACCAGCTGCACGTTGCCCGACTCTTCACCTTTGCGCCAGAGCCGGTTTCTGGAACGGCTGAAATAGCAGGCCTTTCTGGTGGCCAGGGTTTCCTCCCAGGCCTCCTGGTTCATAAAAGCCACCATCAGCACTTCATCGGTTTCATAATCCTGAGCCACCACGGTGATCAGGCCATCCATTTTGGCAAAATTCATTGGTTCCATTCTTTTTCCTTCTTTTTCTCGGGATGCAAATACGATTCAAGTTTTTTAATGGCGCAGAATTCCCCACACATGCTGCAGACCTGCTGATCGGCCGGTGGGGCGCTTTCACGAAAGCGCCTGGCTTTCTGCGGATCAATGGCCAGGGAAATCTGTCCCTCCCAGTCCAGCTGCTTGCGCTTGGCCGCCATTTTATTGTCCCATTCCAGAGCCCCGGGAAGACCATGGGCAATGTCCGCGGCATGGGCGGCAATCCGGGAAGCGATGACCCCTTCCCTGACATCATCCACATCCGGCAGTTTCAGGTGTTCGGCCGGGGTTACATAGCAGAGGAAATCCGCTCCCGCCTGAGCGGCAATCGCCCCGCCGATGGCCCCCACCACATGATCATAACCGGGGGCGACATCGGTAACCAGGGGACCGAGAACGTAGAAAGGCGCTCCCTTGCACAGCTTCTTTTCCAGCAAAATGTTGGCCTCAATCTGGTCGATGGGCACGTGGCCGGGCCCTTCAATCATCACCTGCACGCCGGCATCCCAGGCCCTTTCCGTCAGTTCGCCAAGGTAGATCAGTTCCTGAACCTGCGGGCGGTCCGTGGCGTCCGCCAGGCAGCCGGGACGCAGGCCGTCGCCCAGGCTCAAGGTCACATCATAGTCACAGGCCAGTTCCAGCAGGCGGTCATAATGCTCATAGAAAGGATTCTCGCGGTTGTTATAGATCATCCATTCAACCAGAAAGGCACCGCCGCGGCTGACCACATCGGTGATCCGGCCGCTGCGCCGCAGGGCTTCCAGCGTTCGCAGGGTAACCCCGCAATGAATGGTCATGAAGTCAACCCCGTCTTCAGCCTGGGTTTCCACGGCGGCGAAAAAATCATCGACGGTGATCTTGCCCAGAAAACCCCGGCGCTTCACCCCCTCGGTGACCGCCTGGTAAATGGGAACGGTGCCCAAAGGTACGGAGCAGCGGGAAAGAATCTCCCGGCGGACATGATTGATGTCCCCACCGGTGCTGAGATCCATCACCGCGTGGGCACCGCTGTCAATGGCCGCCTGCAGCTTCTCCAGCTCACCCTCCAGGCTCAGCAGGTCGGAAGACGTGCCAATATTGGCATTAACCTTAACCCGCAGCCCCCGCCCGATGCCATAGGGGGTAAGCCCCTGATGGTTGCGGTTTGCCGGAATCACGATGCTGCCCTCGGCAAGACCGGCCTGCAAGGCCTGGGCGGAAATCGGTTCATCGCCCAGCACATATTCCATCTGCGGCGTCAGTTTTCCCTGACGCGCGGCAATTAATTGAGTCATCATCTTTTCCTTCTCGCGTGAATCAATCAGCAGTCAGCCCTCGGCTTTTAGCAGCCTGCGCCTGAACTTCCGTGACAAAAACGCTGTAATTATCACATTACGACTTCGCTTTCTTCGTGTGCTTCGTGCGCTTCGCGGTGAAATAAGTTTGGGTTGCGGGCGTTAAGCCCACTTTACTTAATGATTACATGACATTAACTATTACAAGTTCCACCCATCAGGCATTGGTTCTCATAAACATAACGTCCTGGTTTTTCACGGCTAATCGCTAACGGCCAAAAGCTCAACTTGGGTAAAAAAACCCTCACCATGCCGCTAAAAACCAACATCTCAATTCAGCAGGCCACGGGCTGCCTGAGCGAAATCACTGCTGGCCAGGATCGCCCGGATGACCGCAATGCCCGCCGGTCCGGCATCGCGAACCGCAGCGATGTTTTCCCGGTCAATGCCGCCGATGGCCACCACCGGAAGAGAAACCCGGGAAACCACCTCTCGCAGGCCGTCAATACCTACCACGGGATCCGGATTTTCCTTGCTCGGCGTCGCGAACACCGGGCCGAAGCCCAGATAGTCGGCCCCTTCATCCACCGCCGCCAGGGCCTGCTCCAGAGAATGAGTGGAGCGACCGATGGGCATCTCCTCACCGACAACCAAGCGGGCAGCGGCAATATCCAGATCATCCTGCCCCAGGTGCAGGCCGTCGGCGGCCGCGAGTCGGGCAATGTCGGGACGATCATTGACAATGAACGGTACCTGGAAGGCCGCGCACAGGGCCTTGCAGCGGCGGGCCAGGTCCAGAAAATGCCGGTCGGTGGCATGCTTCTGCCGCAGCTGCAGCAGACCAACGCCGGCGGTCAACGCCGCCTTCAAATCAGCCAGCAGATCATGACCCTGATAAAACGCTTCATCAACCACCAGGTAAAGAGTACTGCGCCGACAGCGGTCAAACCAGGCGACAACCTTGTCCCGCCGGGATACGATCAGCTTTTTCTCCAGGGTATAGAGGGAAAAACGCAATTCTTTGGCCCGCCGGGAAACATCGTCCTCCTGGATGATCTTGGCATATTCCTCAATAACCCGGCCGGCTTCCTGGGCCCTTTTCAATCCTGCCTGCACCACCGCCAGGAAATTCTCCCGGGCGGCTTCGGAGGCACTGTACGTCCGGCTGCCCACGTCATTATCGGCCTGCCGGGCTTGAAGACATAAAGACTCCAGCTCCGGGGAATACAGCTTTTGCGCCCGGTGGCGGATTTCCTTCAGCTGTTTGAACGAGACATCATTCTGCACCAGGCGGCAGTATTCTTCCACCACCCGCAAACCCTCACGCAGTCGATTCAGGTTCGCGTCAAGAACGCGAAAAACGGCTGTTTTACTTCCCGGCATCCAAAAGTCCGATAATGGTTTTGGCCACCCGTTCCCCGGAAAGCAGCATGCCGCCGAAAACCGGCCCCATGCGGTTGGCCCCGAAGGTGGCATTGGCCGCCATTCCCGCCACAAAGGTTCCGGGATACACTTCCCTGGTATTGTCAACCGTCGCCTGTTCGGCAACCTCGGCCCACAGGGACTTTTCACCCATGATCCGGCCAGTTTCGGTCAGCAGGTCAAACCCGGCTTTTCGCTGGATAACATCAATCACTTCGGCATCATGACCGGTGGCGTCAACAACATACTTGGTCCTGACCACCAGTGGATCAACATGCAGACCAGCCATCTCCACCGGCGACCAGTTCAAAACCAGACCACAGACCCGGTCGTCACGAACCATAACATCTTCAACCGAAAAAAGATTGAAAATCACCGCCCCGGCCTGGCAGGCCTTCGCCAACAGGATCGCCACCGATTCAATGGAACTGGCGGTATAATACCCTGATTCATATTCCTCGTAGCGGACACCAAATTCATCCAGGATCCGCAGGCCTTCCTCTTGGACGACAATTTCGTTGAACATCATGCCGCCGCCCCACATGCCGCCGCCGATGCTGAGCTTGCGTTCATACATGGCCACCTTTTTCCCGGCCTTGGCCAGGTAGTAGGCAGCAACCAGACCGGCTGGACCGCCGCCGACAATGGCCACATCAAGATTCAGATTATCCACCAGCTTCTGGTGATAGCGGTCGATTATCGCCCGGGAAATCAAAACTTCATCAAGAGCCATAATGTCTTTCCTTCCTTTTCAAAATCTCTGCCTTTTTCACTATTATCCGGTATTCCGAAGCAATAATGGGGCAGGGGGAGGGTTTCCCCTCCCCCTCCCTAGTTTATGCCAAGCTGAACTATTTTAGTACCTTACGCCTGAAATGCTGTCACTCTTTTCAGTACCCCCTTGAGAGGTACAAAAAACAAGAAATTGTCGGGAACACTTAAGGATGTTCGGGCTTGGCTCA
>JAOZRP010000179.1:1478-5575 GCA_029940125.1 bacterium | reverse complement strand
ATCCTGATACCCTGATTTTGGTTGCGGGCGTTACGCCCGCGTTAGCAGATACCTTGACAGGTCTCCGATTTGTCATGGTAAACCGGCCGCTTTTTTGTTATGTAGATGGGTACAGCGACGGAACCCGGGAAATGATGAGGTGTATAGATGGATGCCCTGTTGAAACGACTGAAAAAGGAAATGTATCAGGAGATTAAACAGATTCTCGATGAGCGCTGCCGCCAGGGCGAAAGGAATTTCAACTGGCTGCAGGAGAATCTCAACCCGTATTTTTTCATTACCATGGCCGGTGAACACGATGCCCTGGCCAACCTGGTCAGCGGCCTGCATACGGTGGCCCACAACCGGCGGCTGGTGGTGGCTGACCAGGAGCACCAGTTGATCCAGGCCAGCCTCAGCTATCCCGGCTCCCTCTATCGCTCTTTTATCCAACTGCAGGAAAAAAAGATTTCTTACGCCGAGGTTTGCCATTCCTACCACCCGGTGCCTGGTACGGACAACCCCCTGGAAATTCAGCGATTTGAATTTGACCGCAAATCCCACCAGGAAATTGCCGCTGCCGGTCGGGTGCGCATTCCCCGGAAGTTCAAGGACGCGGTGGCCCAGGTGATGCCCCGCAGCTATCCTGATTTTGCCTTCCGTGATTTTGACCAGATTTTTCGTCTTCTGTGGTTGAATAATGAAAGGTATATCCGCATTTCTCCGGCTGAGCGGGTGGCCAGGATTATCTGGCTCTACCAGGAAGTTTGCAAGTACAATGGTCTCTATCTGGATGTGGAAAACAGCGTCGACGTGACTCACCACCAGGAGTCGCGGCTTTTGTTTGCCGTCGGCAACCCGCCGGAATGCGGCTTCCTGGCCCAGATCATGGAGATTTTCAACCGCCTGAATATCGGGGTGCGGCGGGCGTACTCCCTGAACATCAGCAATGGCTTGACTCCTTATTTCCTGGGGACCTTTTACATCTCCACCCGCAAAGGCGAGCTGATCATGAAGGACAGCGCTTTGTACAACCAGCTGAAGGCGGAGTTGTACAACAGCCAGATCCTTGCCAATACCGGCCGCATGTACAACGATTTCCTGATCAACGGCGTGGTTACCGGTGAGGAGGCGTCGCTGGGCAATGCCATGATCGCCTTCTGCCATACCAGTCTGGCCCATACCCGCCCGGACCTCTATGACCTGGGGGAAATCAAGCGGGCCTTCTACCAGCACCCGGAAGTCATGCTCAGCTTGACCCGTCTGTTTTCTCTCCGCTTTCAGCCTGGAGTGGATGACCGGGAGCGGCGCTACCGGGAAGCCTATGAACAGGTGGAAGTGGAGATCAAGGGTTTCAACACCGGCCATCGGCACCTGGATGAATACCGGCGGGTGATCTTTTCCACCGCCCTGCTGCTGATTCACTACACTTTAAAAACCAATTTTTTTGTGCCGGAGAAACACGCCCTGGCCTTCCGGCTCGATCCCGCCTACCTGGAAAAAATGCCGGCTGAATTTACCAGCGATCTGCCGGACGGGAAGCCCTTCCGGGTGACTTATTTCTACGGCCGCTACGGGGCCGGCTACCACGTGGGCTTTTCGGACATCGCCCGGGGCGGCTGGCGCACCATTATCTGCCGCAGTTCCGACGACTTTCTTACCAATGCCGGCAGCCTTTTCCGGGAGGTTTTCGTTCTTGCCCATACCCAGCATCTGAAAAACAAGGACATCTACGAGGGCGGTTCGAAAATGGGGGTAGTCCTGGATGTTTCGGACATTGACGACCGGGATCTCGTCACCCAGCGCCTTTACAAGCTCCAGTACGGCTTTCTCAACGCCTTCCTGGACATTTTTGTAACCGAGAACGGCCGGGCGAAAGATCCGCGCATCGTTGACTACTACGGCGAGGACGAGCCCATTGAGCTGGGTCCGGATGAAAACATGCATGACAGCATGATCGAGCTGATTGCCAAACAGTCGGTCAAGCGCGGCTACCTGCTGGGTCCGGGCCTGATTTCCAGCAAGGAAGTGGGTATCAACCACAAGCACTACGGGGTAACTTCCCTGGGGGTCATCACCTTTGCGGAAATAACCATGGCCGAGCTTGGCGTTGACATGCGCCGTGACGCTTTTTCAGTCAAGATTACCGGGGGTCCCAACGGCGACGTGGCCGGCAACTGCATGCGCCTGCTGCTGGAGCGCTGTCCCCGGGTGATGATCAGGCTGGTGGTGGCCGGTTCCGGGGCGGCCTACGACCCGCAGGGCCTCGATCACCAGGAACTGGGCCGCCTGGTGCTGCGGGGCAATATCAATGATTTTGATCCCGGGCGGCTCTCGCCGGGAGGTTTCATCCTCTACCGGAAAACAACCCGGCGGGAAGGGCTGGTGGAGCTGTTCCGCAAAATGCTGCGGACGGAGGATGGGGTCGAGGAGCAATGGATTACCTCCGATGAATTCCACCGGGAATTTGACGGGCTGATTTTTTCGGTCCCGGCCGACCTGTTTATTCCGGCCGGCGGCCGCCCGGAAACCATTGACAAGAACAACTGCGACCGTCTGTTCGACGCCGGCGGCAAGGCCAGCTGCCGGGCCATCGTCGAGGGCGCCAATTCCTTCATCACTCCGGCCGCCCGCCTGGAAATCCAGCGCCGCGGGGTAGTGGTCATTCGCGACGCCGCCGCCAACAAGTGCGGGGTTATTTCTTCGTCCTATGAAATCATCGCCAATCTGCTGCTCAGTGAACGGGAATTTCTCACCCACAAGGACGCCTACGTGGCCGATGTCCTCGGCATCCTGGAGCGGCGGGCCCGGGATGAGGCCCGGCTGATTTTCCGCCGCTGGCGTGAGGCCGGAGGGACGGTTCCCTATACCGAGATCGCCAACGCCATCAGCACGGAAATCAACGAGCATTACAATGACCTGTTCACCTATTTCCAGTCTCATCCCGAACTGGCGCGGCACAACCGTTTCCGTCCCGTGCTTCTGGCCCACCTGCCGGCCTTCATCAGTGACAACCGGAAATACCGCCTGCGCCTGAAGCGGCTGCCGCCGAAGTATCATTATGCCATGCTGGCCAGTGAACTGGCGTCGACCATTGTTTACCAGGGCGGCTGGGAAGTGGATTTCGGCAGCTCCCTGAAAGAGTATGTTAAAAAGTATTTTTCTGTCTGAAAGCGCCGCTGGGTTGCTTGAAAAGGGGTTTGTTGAGTAAGATGGAAATAAACAGCAAGATTGTTGACCGGGCCGCCGTCCGGCGCCGCGATGCCGCCTGGCTGAAAGCCCGGAAAGAGGATCCGGATACCCGCTTTGTTCCCTGCTGGCGTTCCCGCAGCCTCTTTGCTGCTGAAGATGATCCCCGGTCGGTATTGCTGTCGGCGGCCGAGTTGGGAAGCCTGCTGGCGGCCGCGCCGGTACTTGTTTTCCTGGGGCTGGTTGACGGGCACAGCTGTTTTGCCCTGGATCTGCCGGCCGATGATGAAGGCATTCCCCGGCGGCTGTCGGCCTTCGGGGTTTTCAAAAACCTGCGCCGCCTGCTGCCGGTGGTAAACGGGCAGGACTACGCGCTTCTGGCCTATGCCCGGGGGATGATCTTCTGGCACCAGCGCCATCGCTATTGCGGCGTCTGCGGCGCGCCCACCGTCAGCCGGGAAGGCGGCCATCTCCTGGTCTGCAGCCGCCCGGCCTGCGGGACGCAGCACTTTCCGCGCACGGACCCGGCGGTGATCATGCGGATCTGCCGGGGCGAAGACTGCCTGATGGCCCGCCAGTCAAGCTGGCCGGAGGGGATGTATTCCGTCCTGGCCGGCTTTGTTGAACCGGGCGAGACCCTGGAAGATGCGGTGCGACGGGAGGTGCGGGAGGAAGCCGGCATCGAGATTTGCTCGGTGGAGTATTTTGCCTCCCAGCCGTGGCCCTTTCCCGGTTCCCTGATGCTGGGCTTTACGGCGGAATTTGCCGCCGGGGAAATCTTCTGCTCCGACCATGAACTGGAAGAGGTGCGCTGGTTCAGCCGGGAAGATATCCGCCGTGGCCTTGAAGCCGGCAGCCTGAGCCTGCCGTTCAAGGGCACCTTGTCGCGCCGCCTGATTGCCGACTGGCTGGAAGCCGATGGGTCAGGA
>JAOZRP010000179.1:0-1378 GCA_029940125.1 bacterium | reverse complement strand
CCGGTGAAGGTGAAAACCATTAATCAATCAAACGGCGGCGTGGCAATGCCGGGGAGATGACATGCTGATTAATCTAGCTGCTTTTGTAGTTGTTGTCGCCGGCATCATGGCGGCAAAATCCCTTGTGGTTCCTTTCCTGCTGGCGGCCTTCCTGGCCGTTATCTGCGCTCCTCCCGCCTACTGGCTGCGCACCCGGAAGGTGCCGACCGTGGTTTCCATCCTGCTGCTGGTGCTGGTGGTGGTGCTGGTGGAAATGGTGCTGGCTACCCTGGTGACGTCATCCATGTCCGAGTTTTCCCGTTCCATGCCCCAGTACCAGGAGCGCCTGCACGTGATGTTCAAGGAGTTGATCAACTGGCTGGGCGGGCATGGCATCGAGCTCAAGGAAAACATCCTCATGGAACAGTTCGATCCGGGGAAGCTCATGCATATCGCCTCCAACATGCTGAACAACCTGTTCGGGATGTTGACCAACACCTTCATGGTCATGCTGACTCTGGTGTTCATCCTGCTTGAAGCCTCGGGTTTTATCGACAAGCTCAAGGCAATTGCCGGTGCGCCCGACGCCGACATGGAGAGGTACGAGCGGATCATCAGCGGCGTGAACCGGTACATGGGCCTGAAAACCGCTACCAGCATGATTACCGCGGTACTGGTGGCCGTCGGCCTGAAGGTTATCGGGGTTGATTTTGCCTTGATGTGGGGAGTGCTGGCGTTTTTGCTGAACTTTGTGCCCACCATTGGTTCGATTGTCGCCGCCGTGCCGCCGGTGCTGCTGGCCATAGTTCAGCTTGGCGTCGGACCGTCCCTGACCACGGCCGGCCTCTTCCTGGCCGTCAACATGGTTATCGGCAACATCCTCGAGCCGAAGATCATGGGATCCGGAGTGGGGCTTTCACCGCTGGTTATTTTTGTTTCCATGGCCTTTTGGGGCTGGGTGCTGGGACCGGTGGGGATGCTGCTGTCGGTGCCCTTGACCATGACTTTCAAAATCGGCCTGGGCTGCAGCGAGAAGACCCGCCACATTGCCCTCCTTCTCGGTCCCAACGGGGAGGCTAAGAAAGCGTTGATGGAGCGGAAATGAGAGCAATGATGTTTTGTCGCGCTACGATTGCCGATGGGGTTGCGGTGATGCCGTCACATTTTGTCCAGCACCAGGCGCAATAATTGCTTTTGCAAGTTGGGATCATGTGGGGTTGAAACATCGATCATGACTTTATCCTTGATGACAAACATGCGGTGAAAGCGCTTGTCATTTACCCAAAAAGCTTCATCACCAATGTTGGGTACCCCTTCCACTTTGGAAACGGTGGAAAAATTTTCTCTCATCTTTTTGAATTCCTGCCGCGCCCGTCCGAGATCATTGTATACATAAACG